>CASGCC010000006.1 GCA_949299585.1 uncultured Bacillota bacterium
CGACGCTGATGTCGATCTTGTTCGGGTTGTATCAGCCAACCAGCGGAATCATTAGGATAAATGGAAATGAAGTTAGTATCAATGATCCTAACGATGCGAATAGGTTAGGAATCGGTATGGTGCACCAGCATTTTAAACTGGTAGATTGTTTCACCGTCACGGAAAATATTATATTGGGCAAGGAACCTTTGACCAAATATAAGACCGTGGATCTAAAAGAAACCTCAAAGAAGATCTTAGAGCTTTCTAAGCGTTATGGTTTAGATGTTGATCCATATTCAAAGATCGAAGATATTACCGTAGGTATGCAACAACGTGTTGAGATCTTAAAAATGCTGTATCGTAATGCGGATATCTTGATCTTTGATGAGCCTACTGCGGTTTTAACTCCACATGAGATCGATGAATTGATCGAGATCATGCGCAATCTTAAAAATGAAGGCAAAACAATAATCTTGATCACGCATAAACTAAAAGAGATCAAGGCAGTTGCGGATAAATGTACGGTCTTACGGCGTGGAAGATACATTGGAACCGTTGATGTTGATAAGACAAGCCAAAAAGAAATGGCAGAGATGATGGTTGGTCGCGAAGTTGATTTCACGGTTGAAAAGCCAGAAATCGAAGTTGGCGAGAAAGTTTTGGAAGTTAAGGATCTATGGGTCAAAAATAGCCGAGGTCTTGATGCGGTCAAGGGCTTTAGCTTCAGCGTTGCAAAAGGTGAGATCGTGGGCATTGCCGGAATCGATGGTAATGGACAAACAGATCTGGTATATGCCTTGACAGGTTTATCAAAGGTAGAAAAAGGTAATATTTTCTTCAAAGGCAAGGATATTACTAATCTTAATGTTAAAGAAAAGGTAAAATGCGGTATTGGACATGTACCGGAAGATCGTCATAAACATGGCTTGATCCTTGATTTTAAATTAAAAGAAAATATGGTCGTGCATGAATATGATGGTAAATTCAGCAAAAATGGTATCTTACAATTTGGTAAGATCGATGAATATACCGATCGCTTGATCAAAGAATTTGATGTACGAAGCGGCCAAGGAAAAGAAACGATTACCCGCAGCATGTCTGGTGGTAATCAGCAAAAAGCGATCATCGCCCGCGAGATCGACCGCAGTCCAGAATTATTGGTCGTTGTGCAGCCAACTCGTGGTCTTGATGTCGGCGCTATCGAATATATCCATCGCCGTATCGTGGATGAACGTAATAAAGGAAAAGCTGTGCTGCTTGTTTCATTTGAATTAGATGAGATCCTTAGTTTGAGCGATAGGATCATCGTCATGTATAACGGCGGAATTACCGGCGTAGTTAATGCTGATGAAACAGATGAAAAACAATTAGGCTTAATGATGGCTGGTGAAAGAATTGAGGGGGTAAAAGATCATGAGTAAAAAAGCTGAAAAGATTTTGATCCCTTTGATCGCCATTGCCCTAGGTATCTTGCTTGGCTGTGTCATCTTGCTGATATCTGGCCAAGATGTTGGTACTTTATTTAACAGCTTGGTAAAAAGTGCTACCGGTTTTGATTTGTCAAAACCGCAAAATGGTTTGAATCTACGTTATCCTGGAGAATTTTTAGTTAGCTCGATGCCGATCATTTTGACCGGATTAGCTATTGGTTTTGCTTATCGCTGCGGTATGTTCAATATTGGTGCTGAAGGACAGGTCATCGTTGGTTCTTTGGTTAGCTGTATGGTAGCAATTTTGGTACCGATGCCAGGAATCATGGCCGTTATCGTTTGCTTGTTGGCGGGCGGCTTAGCTGGAGCATTATGGGCGTTTATTCCAGGTATCTTAAAATGTCGTTTTAATATCAGCGAGGTCGTTACCGGCATCATGTTGAACTATACAGCATTATATGGCGCAAACTATTTCTTGAAAGGTTTGCCAGATTCAACGACGACCAGAACGGTAAATATTCCAGCTAATGCAAGTTTGAGCAGTGATTTTTTGTCGAGCTTGACCAATAATTCGCGCTTGCATTGGGGCTTTATCTTGGTCATCATTTGTGTAATTGCTTATTGGTTCATCATTGAAAAAACTTCTTTTGGATATAGCTTGCGTGCAACGGGCTTTAATAAAGAAGGCGCTAGATATGCAGGTATCAAAGTAAATAAGAGCACGATCCTTTCGATCATGATCTCGGGCTTTTTTGCCGGCTTGGCTGGGGCGATCATCCTGCAAGGAACCTTTGGTTATGGCAGGGTCATGACGGCAGCTGAAAACTATGGCTTTGATGGAATTTCGGTAGCTTTGGTCGGCGGTTGTAATGCGATCGGTATCTTGCTTTCTGGTTTGTTATTTGGTTTGCTTAAGGTTACGCAGCCTTTGTTGCAAACAAGCGGCATTCCTAAGGAAATCGGTGATATCATCTCTTCTTCGATCGTTTTCTTCGTAGCGATCCAATATGCTATCCAATATGTTTTGAATAAGCTAGAAATTAAGAAGGGCAAAGCTCATGCCAAGAAAGCAGGTGATGTTCAATGAGTATCTTGATTTCGATGGTTCCTGCCACCTTGATGGTAGCAACACCGATCATCATCGCTGCTTTAGGTGGCTTGTTCTCAGAACGCAGCGGTATCGTAAATATCTGCGTCGAAGGTATCATGATGGTTGGCGGTTTTGCTGGCGCTACCGTATGTGTTTTATTAGAAAGTGATCCGACATTTGGTCCTTATGCCGGTTGGCTTGGTTTGTTAGCAGGCTTGGCGGTTGGTATCATATATTCATTATTACTGGCTGTTAGTACGATTAATTTTAAAGCAGATCATACCATTGCAGGTACCGCTATCAATCTGTTGGCTGCTGGTATTACGATCTATCTATGTCAGATCATTTTTGGTCAACAAAGAACGATTGCTTTTTCAAAAGGTATATCTAAGATGAAAAAGATTCCGCTTTTAAGCGATATTCCGGTCATTGGTCAGGCTTTTACTGGCATCTATCCAACGATCTTCATTGCCTTGATCTTAGTAGCTGTTACGTGGTTTGTGGTTTTTAAGACCCGCTTTGGCTTGCGCTTGCGCTCTTGTGGTGAAAACCCTCATGCTGCAGCTAGCATGGGTATCAATGTCTATAAAACCCGTTATGCTGCGGTCATGATTTCTGGAGCGTTAGCAGGCTTGGCTGGAGCAATCATGGTATTGACCAATGGTATCCAATATACTGCTAGCAGTATCCATGGCGTAGGTTTCATCGCTATCGCTGCGTTGATCTTTGGTAAATGGCATCCGCTGGGAACTTTAGGAGCTGGACTTTTCTTTGGCTTCTCTAGTGCATTAGGCGTTTATGCTAGCATGATCCCGCTTTTGAATCTTATTCCTTCGGAATTCTTCTCTTGTATTCCATATGTCTTGACGATCGTTGCTTTGATCATCTTCAGTGGCAAAGCGGTTGGTCCAAAGGCTTCAGGACAGATCTACGACGCCGGGAAACGATAATAAAAATAAAGTCGAATCAATCGTAAGATTATTCGGCTTTTTAGATGGGAGGCTTATATGCTTGATTATAAAATAGCAGAAGGGGTCAATCTTCATATTGCCAAGACCCCAAAGTTTAAAGATGTTAATATCGAGGTCATATTTTCCAAACGATTAGATGGCATTGACGATGTATATTATTATGGCTTATGTCAGTTTATGGAAGATAGCTGTATGCAGTATGATACCAAGCAAAAGGTAAGCAATATCTTAGATGAACTGTATGGTGCCAAACTTAATGTAAAGATCGAGAAACGAGGACAATTGCTGATACTACGATTTATCAGCAATGTCTTGAATGGCAAATTTGTTCATAGCGATCTTTTAAGCCAACAATTTAAATTGTTAGCTGCTTTTATCTTACAGCCTAAATTCTATGATGATAGCAAGGGCAGGCATTTGTTTGCTGAGACCAAAGAAATCTTAAGATTAAACATCCAAGCGATCAATGACAATCCGGCAAGCTATGCCAGCGTTAGAGCCAATGAGATCTTTGGCGATATGCTTCAAAAGCATTGCATATACACTTTTGAAGATGTAGAAAGAATGAGCTATGAGCATTTATACCAAAAATATCAAGAAATGATCGAGAACATGGCGATAGACTTTTTTATCGTCGGTGATGTTGATGAACAATGCTGTATCAAACAAGTAAAAGATAATTTTGCTTTTGCAGGAAGAAAGACCAATAAACAGTTGGTTTATCTTAATGAACGTACGGATGCGATCGAAATTTGTGAAAGCAAAAAGGTCACACAGTCTAATTTGGTCCAGTTATATACTTGTCAAAAAGGATCGACATCCAAAGATTATGCTAGCATGATCATTGGAAATGGGATCTTTGGCATGCTGCCAACATCATTATTATTCCAGGAAGTTCGGGAAAAGAACTCCTTATGTTATTCGATCTATGCTGATTTTAAGATTTATGACGGTATCGTTAAGGTTGCAACCAGCTTTGATATCGAACATCAAGATAAGATCAAAATGCTGATTGCCGAACAATTAACGAAAGTAAAGGATGGAGCTTTTTCTGAAGAATTACTAAACACGACCAAACAGATGTATATCAATAATTACCGTCAAAGCGAAGATAGCGCAGCCAGCATCATATGGAATGCTTTTCGCGAAAGCATCATTCATGATGAGCGTACGACCGATCAGATCATCAAAGATATTGAAGCAGTCAATAAGCAAAGCATTCAAGATGCCTTTAAAGATGTCAAGCTTAAGGTAACTTATATTTTGGCACAGGAAGGAGAAAAACATGATCAAACATGTTAATAATACGTTTGAAGAAACTTATTATGAAGGCTGTTGTGATAATGGGCTAAAGGTCGTTATCTGGCATAAACCGGATTATCATACGAGTTCTTGCCTTTTTGCCGTACCTTATGGCAGCTTAGATCTTAATCAGATTGACCAAAATGGCAATGTGATCAGCATGCCTAGCGGAATCGCGCATTTTTTGGAACATAAATTATTTGAATCAGATCATAGCGATGTCATGGAAGAATTTAGCAAGCTAGGCTGTAATGTCAATGCTTTTACTTCATATACCGAAACTTGTTATTATTTTGATACTAGTGCGCAAGATATCGATGAACCTTTGGCATTGTTGTTAGATTTTGTGCAAAGCTTGAATATCAGCGAAGCCTCGGTCGAAAAAGAAAAAGGCATCATTGATCAAGAATTGCAGATGTATCTGCAAATGCCTGATTCTCGCATCGTATTTGAAAGCTTCAAGGCCTTGTATCATCATCATCCTTTACGCAATGATATTGGTGGCGATCATGATAGCGTTTATGCAACAACGAAGCAACAACTTGAAACTTGTTATCATATGAACTATCATCCATGCAACATGTATCTGATCATTGCTACGCCAAGCGATCCTGAACATTTGTTCAAGGTCATAAATGATAATCAAAAGCGTAAGCAATTTGGCAATTTTATCCCTTTGGTTCGTTATCTAGAGGCAGAGCCTGCAACAGTATTTAAATCAAATGTTCATATCAAGATGGACATAGAAATGCCAAGAGCTGCATTAGCAATCAAATTAGCGGTCAATGACGATGATATCGTAAAAAAGATCAAAGATGAATGGATCTTACGCATGATCTTGGAAGCGCATTTTTCTAGCATGAATGCAGATTTTCAAAAATGGATCGACGAAAAGAAAATTTCTCCGTTATTTTATTGCGATAATGAAAATGCCAAAGATCATGCATTGATGATCTTTGTTGATGAAACTGCTGATGCCCAAGCTTTTGTCGCGTTTATCTTACAACAACTGTGTTCGCTTCGCGAAAAGACCATCGATGAACAAAGCTTAGCTCAAATGAAAAATCGTCATTTTGGCAGCGTGATGCGGATCTTTAACCGGATCGAGAACATTACGATCCAACATTTTCGCAATATGGTCAATGGCTTAGATATCTTTGAATTATTAAAGCTAATCGAAAGTATCAGCATAGAAGATTGCAATGCTTTATACCAAAGCCTAGATATTAGCCAGCATGCGGTCGTTGTGATCGATAAAAATGACGAAAATTGTTGAATGTGGGAAAAATAAGCAAATATCATATAGGGATATTTGCTTATTTTGTTTTTTCGGATATGATTTCAAACTTTGTGTTTTTACAGCAATGTTGGCATAATTAGCCTGCAGTTAAGGAGGACACAAGATGTTGAACGTATTTACACTAGTGGGCAAGGTCAAGCAAATGCCCCAGATCAAGCAAACAAGCCAAGGCAATGCGGTAGCAACGCTGGTCATCGAAAGCGAGAGACCTTTTCGTAATAGCGATGGATCGATAACCTTTGATCTTTTTAATGTTACTTTATGGAAGGGCATTGCACAGATGTGCTCAGATTGTTGCAAAGAAGGAGATGTCGTTGCCATTAAGGGCAGGATCCAAGATACGATCTATCAAAAAGATAAGGAGCATAGCTATCATAATATTGAGTTGATCGCTGAAAAGGTTTCTTTTATTGCTTAAAGCTTCTGCGGAAGCTTTTTTTCATGGCTAAACATAAATCCTTGAAAATTTAGCAAATATGATATAATCTAAGAGAGTTTAGGATGGGAGAAAATAATTATGGCATTTGATTCATTAAGTGAAAGATTGAATAAAGCGCTACGTAATATCAGCGGAAAGGGCAAACTTACCGATGATAATATGGAAGCGATGCTGAAGGAGATCCGTTTGGCCTTGCTAGAAGCAGACGTAAATTATCGGGTCGTAAAAAACTTCTTAGAAACGGTCAAAGAACAAGCTAAAGGGGAAGAAGTCATCAAGTCGGTCGATCCCGGACAGATGGTCGTTAAGATCGTTCATGATGAGATCATCAATTTATTAGGCAGCAATGAAGCTTCCTTGACCTTTAAAGATCAAGGAATGAGCGTGATCATGCTGGTGGGTCTGCAAGGTACCGGTAAAACGACCAGCATTGCTAAGATCGCAAATCTTTTGAAAAAGAAATTGAACCGTAAGCCATTACTAGTAGCTGCCGATGTTATCCGTCCAGCAGCTATCGAACAATTGCAGACCTTAGGGCAAAGCATCGATGTCGAGGTCTTTACCAAAGGAATTCAAACTAGCGCACTGCAAACGGTAGAAGAAGCCATGGCATATGCCAAGAGCCATGATTATGATACGGTATTGATCGATACGGCAGGACGTTTGCATATCGATGAAGATTTGATGAAGGAACTGCAGGACATCAAAGCATCATGCGATCCACAAGAAATATTATTAACGGTCGATGCCATGACCGGTCAAGATATCGTAACGGTTGCTAAAAGCTTTAATGAAAGCTTGGCGGTTACGGGCTTGGTCGTAACCAAATTCGATGGCGATTCGCGCGGTGGTGGCGTATTATCAGTAAAAGCGATAACTAATGTACCGATCAAGTTTGTTGGTCAAGGTGAAAAGATCGAAGATATGGATATCTTCTATCCGGATCGGATGGCGGATAGGATCTTAGGCATGGGGGATATCGTTTCATTGGTTGAAAAAGCCCAAGAAAAAATGGATCTTGAAGCTAGTGAAAAGACGGCGCAGCGATTGATGGAAGGCAAGTTTACCTTAGAAGATATGCTGGTACAATTTGAACAAGTAAGCAAGCTAGGCCCATTAAGCGGCATCATGAAGATGATCCCTGGTTTTTCCCAATATAGCAATATGATCAATGATGAAGACAGCGCTAAACAGATGAAACGCACCAAAGCCATCATCCAAAGCATGACCCCTTATGAGCGGGCTAACCCAGATACGATCCGCAGTTCGATGAAAAGAAGGATCGCCAACGGTAGCGGAACGAGCGTCAATGATGTAAACAAGCTGTTAAATCAATATGAAAAAATGAAGACGGCAATGAACGCCATGTCTTCATTATCTAAAAGCGGTAAGCTTAATGAAAACTTTTTAGATAAGCTGATGAAACAAGGGCCAAAAGCCAATAAACCTAATCGTCCGAAATATCGATTAAAATAATTTTTAGGTGTAAAGTAAAAATACTTGACACTATTGATTATTATGATATTATATTGGAGTGAAAATTAGGAGGAAGAAAAAATGGCAGTTAAATTACGTTTGAAAAGAATGGGTGCAAAGAAGGCTCCTTTTTATAGAATAGTTGCAGCAGACTCTAGATTTCCTAGAGATGGTCGTTCGATCGAAACGATCGGTTCATACAATCCAACAACTAATCCTGCTACGATCATCTTAGATCAAGAATTAGCACTTAAATGGTTAAGAAATGGTGCTCAGCCTTCAGACACAGTTCGTAATATCTTGTCTGCGCAAGGCGTTATGAAAGCTTTCCACGAAGAAAAGCATAGTAAATAGTTATGGTAGAATTAGAAAAGGTCTTAAAGAATCTTTGTCTGCCAATGTGTGCTAATCCTGAAGCTTTGGATGTTAGGATCATGCCTAGCTTGAATGAGAACGAGATCCTGCTTTATGTTTACGCAAAGGATGAAGATGTTGCCAAGCTGATCGGCAAACAAGGCGTGATGGCTAATAGCCTGCGTCAGATGATGGCGGTAGCTTCGTTAGAAGATCACAAACGCATCGTTATTAAGTTTGAGACGATATAGGATGTTTTCATACATCCTTTTTTTCTAGGAGAAAGACATGGAATATATCAAAGTTGGAATGATCATCAATACCTTTGGCATCAAAGGAGAATTGAAGATCAAGAGTTTTACAGATTTTGAGGAAGAGCGCTTTGCAGTCGGAAAAATGATCTATATCTTAAAAGATGGCAATTATCTTCCTTTTACCATTGCTTCATGCCGTTATCATAAGCAGCATATCCTTGTAGCGCTAGAAAAAATGGCGGATATCAATTTGGTTGAAAAGTATAAAGGGTGTGAGCTGTATGCTGATGCCAAGAGCTTGCATCAGCTAGAAGAGGGCGAATACTACTTTTTTGAACTTAAAGGTTTGATGGTCTATGACATGGATAATCAACAGATAGGCAAGGTCTTGCAGGTTGAAGAAGGCTTAGCTCATAACAATCTAAGGATCGAGCTAAACAGCGGTAAAAAATGCTTGGTGCCATTTGTCAAGGCTTTCATTCATAAGGTTGATCTTGAGCAACAAAAGATCTGGATCAAAACGATCGAGGGACTGCTATGAAGATCAGCATCATGACCTTGTTTCCTGCGATGTTTGAAGGTTTTTGCAATACTTCGATCATCAAAAGAGCGCAAGAAAAAGGACTGGTAGATATCGAATGTATCGATATGCGCGATTTTGCTTTAGATCGTTTCAAACACGTTGATGATACCCCTTATGGCGGAGGTAGCGGCATGATCTTAAAATGTCAGGTTGTCATCGATTGTTTGAACAGCATTCGTACCTCACGATCACATGTAGTTTTGACCGCGCCGATCGGCAAGATCTTTAAACAAGCTAAAGCACATGAATTCAAAAAATATGAGCATCTTATCATCATCTGTGGCCATTATGAAGGCATCGATGCTCGGGTATATGACTATGTCGATGAATTGATCAGCATCGGCGATTATGTGCTGACTGGCGGGGAATTGGCTGCGATGGTCATGGCTGATGCGACGATTCGCTTGCTTAAAGGCAGCATCGATGAGCAATCAAGCGCGGATGAATCATTTGAAAATGGGCTTTTGGAATATCCGCAATATACCAAGCCTAGTGATTATGATGGCAAAAAAGTTCCGGAGGTCTTGCTTAGCGGACATCATAAGAACATTGAAGAATATCGGATGAAGATGTCATTGAAAACAACTTGGGAAAATCGTCCTGATCTTTTGGAAAAGATCGAACTTAGTCCCAAGCAGCAAGCGCTTTTGGCGCAGATCAAAGAAGAAAATAAGTGATTGCATTCTTTTGATAAATATGCTATCATATCAAAGCACGTTATGGTGCAATATTTGTTCCGCTGATCATGAAATGATGAATGAGCATAATTATTGATAGAAAAAGGAGAATAGAAGATGAATTTAAATTTAGTAAATGAAATCACTAAAGATCAACTTCGTAATGACATTCCTGATTTCAGACCAGGATGCACCGTTAAAGTTGACGTAAGAATCAAAGAAGGCGACAAATCTCGTATCCAGGTTTTCGAAGGCTTGGTAATTTCAAGAAAAGGTAAAGGAATCGGTGAAACATTTACCGTTAGAAAACAATCTAATGGTGTAGGTGTTGAAAGAACATTCCCTGTTCATTCACCAATCATCGAAAAGATTACCGTATTAAGAGTTGGTAAAGTTAGAAGAGCTAAGTTGTTCTATTTACGCGGCTTATCTGGTAAAGCTTCAAGAATCAAGGAGAAATAAAAAGTCGAGTAATCGACTTTTTTGTTTATTTAGCTTATGAAAAATACATTTAAAGATATAGCTTTAGATTTTCTAAAAACCTTGCTGATAAGCTTGATCGTGGTTTATGTGCTGACCCGTTTGATCGTTAGACCGATCAGCGTTAATGGCAGTTCGATGTATCCGACCTTAAAAGATAAGGATTTTGGCGTTGCTAGCGTTTATAAGACCTTCATCAATGACGTTAAGCGTGGAGATATCGTGATCATCCATCTTGATTCAGGAGAATACATCATCAAGCGCGTGATCGGTATGCCAAACGAAACGGTGGCTTGTGAAAATGGGATAGTGACGATCAATGGCGAAGCGTTGGACGAAAGCTATCTAGATGCTGATTATGTGGCAACATTTGATGTATTTACGGAAGATTTTGCGCCGATTACTTTAGGCAGCGATGAATTTTTCGTTTTGGGGGATAATCGTCCTAATTCGAAAGATTCCCGTTATTATGGGCCTTTTAAATATGATGATATCAAGGGGGTCGTTGATGTGATGCTTTGGCCTTTTCAGGTGATGGACTGATGGCAGATATCCAGTGGTTCCCAGGGCATATGAACAAGGCGCGGCGCTTGATGGAAGAGTCGCTGAAACTTGTTGATATGGTGATCGAGATCCGTGATGCCCGCATTCCTTATGCCAGCGCTAACCCCTTATTAGATCGTTTGATCAATAATAAACCGCGCTTGATCGTTTTATCAAAAAAAGATCAGGCCGATCCTGAACAAACCAAGGCGTGGGTTGCTTATCTAACAAAAGATAATACCAGCTGCGTTGCCATCGATAGCTTGCATGATAATGTAAAAAAAGTAATAATTGATGATTGCCGCCAGATCATGGCGCAAAAATTAGCCCGAATGAAAGCAAAAGGCATGAAACCACGAGCTATCAGAGCGATGGTCGTAGGTATCCCGAATGTAGGCAAAAGTACCTTGATCAATGCAATTGCGAAAAAAAAGATCGCTAAGGTTGCCAATAAACCAGGGGTTACTCAAGCATTGCAATGGATGCGCTTGGATAAAGATCTGGAGTTGTTGGATACCCCGGGCGTTTTATGGCCAAAGTTTGATGATCAGGAAGTTGCTTTGAGCTTAGCTTTATGCAAAGCTATCAAGGATGAGGTGGTCAACATGGAAGATATCGCGATCTTTGCATTGCGTAAGATGATTGCTTATTATCCAGATCGTCTTTGCCAACAGTATGATCTAGATCTTGAAGATGATCTATATGCGATGTTTGTCCAGATCGCGCGAAAACAAAAACTACTTAAGAGCAATGGTGAAGCTGATGAGGAAAGAGCATATCGCTTTTTCGTTGAGCAAATCCGCCAGGATAAATTTGGAGGCTTGACATGGGAAAGGATCGCCTAGTACATACAACAGCTAATGAGTATGAAAAAAAATATCATCCTGCTTTGGTCATAGGCATTGATGAGGCCGGCCGTGGTCCCATTGCAGGGCCATTGGTGGTAGCTGGGGTCATATTTCCCGCAGGATATCATCATGATATGATTTATGATTCCAAAAAGTTAAGTGCTAAGAAGCGTGAAGCTTTGTATGATGTCATCATCAAAGAGGCTTTAGCTTATAAGATCGAGATCGTTGATGAAAAGACCATCGATCAGTTAAACATCTATCAAGCTACCAAACAGACGATGCTAAAAATAGCGCAGTATTTGCCAGCAGATGTCGTTTTGACCGATGCGATGCCATTAGAAAATTGTAATAAGCAGGTTGAAGCTATTATCAAAGGCGACCAAAAAAGCGTTAATATCGCGGCAGCTAGTATCTTAGCTAAAGTTACCCGCGATCGTTTGATGATCGATTATGACAAACAATATCCTGAGTATGGTTTTGCATGTCATAAAGGCTATCCGACCAAACAACATCTAGCAGCTTTAGAAAAATATGGAGCATGTCCGATCCATCGTCATTCATATGGGCCGGTATATCGCTTGGATCAAATGAAGTTAGATATTTAGGATATTTAACTTTTTTTGTTTTATTACATAGGGGTGATAAAATGAAAAATAGCCACTATGTAGCAAATCTTAGCTATCATTATCATGGCGATTGGCGCAGGATCGCTAAAGCCATCAAAGATAATGAGCATGTACCAGAGCGCAAGATCGAAGAAAACTATCTTACGATCTTTGATGAAGAGTATCCACAAGCTTTTCGAAGCTTGCGCTATCCGCCTTGGGTCATTTTTTATCAAGGCGATCTAAGCTTGTTGCAAAGACCATTGATGTCGATCGTTGGTTCAAGGATCATCGATGCATACGCATATGAGATGACGGTATGGTGCGCTAGCGCGTTGGCTCAGCAATCTTGCTTGGTTTCGGGACTGGCATGTGGCGTCGATGCCTTGGTTCATGAAACCGGCTTAAAATATAACAAGACGATCGGAATCATCGGCAGTGGGATGGATCATTGTTATCCAGCCGAGAATGCTTTTTTATATGCTCGCATGAAAAGGGAAGGCTTGATCATCAGTGAATATCCTCATGAGGTAAAAGTTGCCAAACATCATTTTCCTTGGCGTAATCGGTTGATCGCAGCCTTAGGAAAAAGCCTGTATGTGACAGCAGCTAAGATCAAAAGCGGTACGATGCATACGGTTAATGAAGCTTTGGAGCTAGGCAAAGATGTTTATTGTATTCCATATCCATTAAATGATGAATTAGGTCAGGGATGTAATTTATTGATCCATCAAGGGGCTAATATCATCATCAAAGATGAGCTTGATGCATTTTTTGCTTGCAAGTTTAAATAAATTAAGTTATTGTAATCAACAATGAAAGGATGATAAGGATGAAGAACTTAGTAATTGTAGAATCACCTTCAAAATCAAAAACGATTGAAAAATACCTAGGCAAAGATTATGAGGTCGTCTCCAGCAAGGGGCATATCCGTGATCTAGCTACCAAAGGCAAGGATGGCTTAGGTATTGATGTAGAAAATAACTTTACGCCGACCTACGTTATCGCCAAGGGCAAAAAAGATGTCGTAAATGACCTGAAAAAACATGTTGCGGCTTGTGATAAGGTATATCTGGCAACTGACCCGGATCGGGAAGGAGAAGCCATCAGCTGGCATCTAGCCAATGAGCTTGATCAGGATATCGATGCTGTCAATCGTGTCGTTTTCAATGAGATCACGCATGATGCGGTCATCGAGGCTTTTAAACATCCACGCAAGATCGATATCAATTTGGTCAAATCTCAGGAAACCCGCCGAATGTTGGATCGTATCATCGGCTTTAAGCTTTCTAAGCTGTTAAAAAATAAGATCAAAAGCAAATCAGCCGGCAGGGTGCAATCTGTAGCCTTAAAGCTGATCGTCGAAAAAGAAAAAGAGATCAGGGCATTTGTTCCTGAAGAATATTGGACCATCGACGCGCTGTTTAAGGAAGATGGCAAAGAATTCAAGGCTTCTTTAAGCAAGATCGATGATGAAAAAGCAAAGATATCATCAAAAGAGGAAGCAGATAAGATCTTAAAGGAACTTGATGGGCCATTTATCTTAAGCAGCATCAAAAAACAAGTGCGTAAGAAAGATCCTAAGCTGCCATTTATTACTTCGACCATGCAGCAAGAAGCTTCGACCAAGCTAGGCTTTAGCGCTAAAAAGACGATGAGCGTAGCTCAGCGCTTATATGAAGGCGTAGAATTGGCGAATGGCTTTGAAGGTATCATTACCTATATGCGTACCGATAGCACGCGCTTATCGAATGTTTTCATTGCTAGTGCTAAAGATCATATTGCCAAAGAGTATGGTAGTAAGTATGTAGGTTTTTATAAAGTGAAAAATGATGCTTCAAGCCAGGATGCTCATGAAGCGATACGTCCAGCTAATCTGGCTAATCATCCAGATAAGATCAAGCAATATCTAACCAATGATGAATATAAATTATATAAGCTGATCTATGCTAGGGCCTTAGCAAGCTTGATGGCTAGTGCCAAGCTAAATACCATAACCTATAATCTGGTACAAAAAGGCTGCGAATTTGTCGCTAATGGCTCACAATTAGATTTTGACGGCTATCTGAAGGTATATGCAGATTATGAAACGACCAAAGATGTGTTGCTGCCAGAACTTATCCAAGATCAAGCCTATAACGCTATTAAGATCATATCTGATCAACATTTTACCGAACCCCCTTTGCGTTATTCTGAAGCACGGTTGATCAAGGAAATGGAAGAACTGGGAATTGGCCGTCCTTCTACTTATTCCACGATCATCGATACGATCCAAGCTCGTGGCTATGTTGAATTGAAAAAGCCAACGGCTTCGGCTAAGACCAAGGTCTTCTTTCCTACTGAACAAGGAGAATTGACTACCGCAAAATTAGATGAATTTTTCTCTAGCATCATCAATGTGCAATATACGGCACAAATGGAAGATGAACTAGACCTGATTGCCGAAGGCAAGGAAGATAACATTGCGGCATTGCAAGCTTTTTGGGCTAAATTTGATCCGTTGGTAAACGACGCTTATGAAAAGATGGAAAAGATCAAACCAGAAGAAGTTGGTGAAAAATGTCCGGAATGTGGCAATGAACTGGTATATCGCAATGGGCGCTATGGCCGTTTTATATCTTGCAGCAATTTTCCAACATGCAAATATACGCGTAAGATCGAAAGCGATAAACCTAAAGCAGTAGCTGAACCTACGGGCAAGATGTGTCCAAAATGCGGCAGTGAGCTTTTGAAACGTAAATCGCGCTTTAATACTTATTTCTTAGGCTGTTCCGCTTATCCAAAATGTCAGTACATGGAAACATTGGATGGCGTAGCAATTGAGCCAAAGAAGAAAACAACCAAAAAAAGAGGTAAAAAATAATGTATGATGTTACCGTAGTCGGAGCCGGTCTAGCAGGATGCGAAGCCAGCTATCAATTGGCACAAAAAGGTTTTAAGGTGCGCTTGCTAGAAATGCGTCCGCAGCATTCGAGCGATGCTCATAAGACCGCCATGTTTGGGGAATTGGTTTGCTCCAATTCTTTACGCAGCGATGCCTTGACCAATGCCGTGGGCTTGCTTAAAGCTGAGATGCGCATGCTTGATTCTTTGATCATGAAAGCGGCTGATGCCAATAGGGTACCAGCTGGCAGCGCATTGGCAGTTGATCGCGAAGGCTTTGCCAAGATGATCACTGATGCCATCAGGCAGCACCCTAACATTACCGTTGAATGTCAAGAAGTTGATACGATCATTGATGGCCCTTTGATCATTGCTAGTGGGCCTTTGACCAGCGATAAGCTGTCTAAAGCCATCAAAGCTTATCTAAAAGAAGAAGACTTTTATTTTTATGATGCCGCTGCGCCGATCGTTACCAAAGATTCGATTGATTTTTCGAAAGCTTATTATAAATCTCGCTATGATAAAGGAGATGCTGATTATATCAACTGTCCGATGACCAAAGAAGAATTTGATCATTTCTATGATGAGCTGATCAACGCTAAGGTGCATGCACCTAAAGAATTTGAAAAAGAGATTTATTTTGAAGGTTGCATGCCTTTTGAGGTCATGGCGAAGCGCGGAAGGCAAACATTGCTATTTGGACCAATGAAACCGGTAGGCTTGGAGCATGATGGCGTTAAGCCTTATGCGGTCGTACAATTGCGGCAAGATAATGCGATCAAGACCTTATATAATATCGTGGGCTTTCAGACCCATTTAACTTATGGTGAGCAAAAAAGGATCATTCAAATGATCCCAGGATTGGAAAATGCGCAGATCGTTCGCTATGGGGTCATGCATCGCAATACCTATATCAATTCCCCTAAATGTTTGAAAGAGACCTATCAATGTCGTTTCCGTGATGATCTTTTCTTTGCCGGACAGCTAACCGGGGTAGAGGGTTATGTGGAAAGTGCGGGTAGCGGCTTATTGGCGGGGATCAACATGATCCGCTATTTAAATAAGCAAGAACCCTTGGTTTTGGGTGATACCTGCATGCTAGGAGCCATGGCACATTATATCTGTCATGCCAATCCGGCTAATTTTCAGCCGATGAATGCCAATTTTGGCATCATGCGGCTTGAACAAAAGGTCAAAAAAACAGAAAAGAAAGAAGCTTATGCCAAACAAGCTTTAGAACAGATCAAAACTAAGGTATGGAAGAATTATTAACGCAATTTATAAGCTATATAAATTTAGCCAAAAGCGGTTCTGCCGCAACCAGTGAAGCTTATCATCGCGATATTTCACGTTTTATCGCTTATGTGCAAAGTCAAGGGGTCGATGATCTTTCTAAGGTAGACAAGCAATTGATCTTTAAATATATCATGATCTTAAGAAGCGGTAAGATCACGGATGGAAAGATTTCAAATACGACCTATAGCCGTAATTTAAGCGCGCTGCGCAGCTTTTTCAAATATCTGCAAAAGATCCATAAGGTTGAAGACAATCCTTTCAAACAGTTTAAGAATCCTAAAAGCGATAAGAAGCTGCCGGAGTTTTTGACCTATGATGAGATCGATAAGATGTTAAATTGCCTAGATGAAGAAGATCCGCTGCAGCTGCGAAATAAAGCTATCATTTCCTTGCTTTATGCTTGCGGCTTACGTTTGGCAGAGGTAGCTGCGCTACGTTTGGAAGATATCGATCTAAGTGAAAGGTATGTGCGGGTCATCGGTAAAGGCAATAAGGAACGCTTGGTCCCATTTTATGAGGAATGTGGCAATATCTTGCAACGCTATCTTGTGAATGCTCGCCCCTTATGGCTTAAAAATGATATCCAACAGATCTTTATCAATCAAAAAGGACGACCACTATCTAACCGCTATATCCAGATCATCGTGGAAGAGACCGGGATAAAAGCAGGGCTAAGCAAAAAGGTTCATCCCCATATGATACGTCATTCTTTTGCAACTCATCTTTTAGATAATGGAGCTGATCTAAGGATCGTTCAAGAGCTTTTAGGTCATGAAAATTTAAGTACGACCCAGATATATACCCATATCACGGTCGATAAATTGAAAAATGTTATCCAAAATGCTCATCCAAGAGCTAAAAAGCCTTTATTTTAAAGCAAATATATGATATATTATTTGACGGCAAAATGCCTATTACACACACTTTGGATTCATTGATTCCGTGCTCATTTGAGTTATCAATGTTGGAAGAGGTGGAGGAAAACAACGGAAAGGAAGGTAAAAAATAAATTATGACTGTTGTTTCAATGCGTAAATTATTAGAAAACGGTGTTCATTTTGGACATCAAACTCGTAGATGGAATCCTAAGATGAAATCTTACATCTACACTGCTAAAAACGGTGTACATATCATCGATTTGGCACAAACTCAAGAAGCTATCGAAAAAGCTTATGTTGCTTTAAAAGAAATTACGGAAAACGGTGGAAAAGTATTGTTCATCGGTACCAAGAAACAAGCACAAACAGCTGTATTGGAAGAAGCTTTACGTTCAGGATCTTTCTATGTAAACCAAAGATGGTTAGGTGGTACTTTGACCAACTTCAGAACCATTCAAAAGAGCATCAAGAAATTGTTGGAAATTGAAGAAATGGAAAATAATGGTACGATCAATGTTTACCCTAAGAAGGAAATTGCAGTATTAACTAAGAAGAAAGAAAGATTGGAAAACTTCTTAGGCGGTATCAAAGAAATGAAGAAGCTTCCTGATGCAATCTTTGTTGTTGATCCAACGGAAGAACACAATGCTGTTGCTGAAGCAAGAAAATTAAATATTCCTGTATTTGCATTGATCGATACCAATGCTGATCCAGATGTCATCGATTATCCAATTCCATCAAATGATGATGCGATCAAGGCTATCAAATTGATGACCAGCATCATGGCAGACGCTATCGTTGAAGCTAAAGGCGGATTATTAAGCGTAGCTCATCAAGAAGATGAAAGCGTTGAAGATGTAACGATGAAAGATGTTATGATCAATGTTGAAGAAGTTGCAGCTGAAAATGAAAGACGTCGTCGTCAAAAGAATGAAGAAAGACGCGCAAGAGAAAACCAAAGAAGAAATCTTGGCAACTCTGAAAGACGTTTCATCAAGAAAGATGCTGCCGCTGCTGTTGAAGTTGTAGAAGCACAGCCAAAAGCTGCTGCTGTTGAAGCTGCTAAGGAGGAACAAGCATAATGATCACTGCTGCTTTAGTTAAAGAATTAAGAGAAAAGACCGGCGCTGGCATGATGGACTGCAAAAAAGCCTTGACTGAATGTGAAGGTGATATTGCAAAAGCTGTTGACTGGTTAAGAGAAAAAGGAATCTCTAAAGCTGCTAAGAAAGCTGATAGAATTGCTGCTGAAGGTTTGTCAAAAGTCTTGATCGAAGGCAATAAAGCTTGCTTGGTAGAAGTTAACTCTGAAACGGACTTCGTAGCTAAGAACGAACAATTCTTAAATCTATTAGACACAACGGTAAAAGCTTTGATCAACAGCGATGCAAAAACGGTTGAAGAAGCTATGAACGTTGCCGTTGATGGCAAGACCTTAGAAAACTTATTCATCGATGCAACGGCTACGATCGGTGAAAAGATCACTTTAAGAAGATTTGAAGTCGTTGAAAAAAGCGATGATCAAACATTTGGTTCTTATATGCACATGGGCGGTAAGATCTCAGCAGTTGTTGTCTTAAATGGCGGCAATGCTGAAGTAGGTAAAGATATGGCTATGCAAGTTGCTTCAATGAGCCCTACTTATGTATCACGCAATGATATGCCTGCTGAAGTTATCGAACATGAAAGAAGCATTCAAGAAGAAATCTTAAAGAATGATGAATCATTGAAGAACAAGCCAGAAAAAGTATTGAAAGGTATCGTTGAAGGACGTGTATCTAAATCATTACAAGAAATGTGCTTGGTAGATCAGATCTACTTCAAGAATCAAGATCTAAAATGCGGTCAATATTTAAAAGAAAACAATGCTGAAGTAGTATGTTTCGTTAAATATGCCGTAGGTGAAGGCTTAGAAAAACGTGAAGAAAACTTCGCGGAAGAAGTTGCTAAGCAAATGGCTAAATAAACAACATCATATAAAAAAGATCACTGGATCCAGTGATCTTTGTTTTTATTTATGCAGGATGTGTTCTAAAAGATAGCCTTCTTTTACGCCGTATTCGCTAAGATATAGTTCGGCAATATCGTAATATTCCATGATGGCATATAAGATCTGCAAACCATACCATAAGGTTTTCTTGCGAGCATCGATATATTTGCCGATGATGAAGTGAATGGCATCATTGTCATAGTGATTGATGATGTTCAATACCTCATAGCGGGTCAGCTTAAGCCGTGGATCGCCCATCTTATCATAGATCGTAAATAATGACTCGATCGTTCCGCCAGCACCAACAAGATTGCCGCTGAAACGATGATCTAGTTTTTTTAGCTGATCGATGACATATAGCTGTGGTTCTTGAGGGTTGATCTTAAATAGGCTGACACAACCTAATTCAATGCTAGTTTGATATTTGATCTGATCATAGATGAACTGGACCATCTCAAAAGATCCGCCGCCGATGTCGATCATGATGCCTTCGTCCATCTTTACCATGCTGCGACAACCTTTAAATGCTAAAGTAGCTTCTTGCTGTCCTGTCAATAAGGTAGTTGGAACTTCCTTGTTTAGCTGAGCTATAAAGCTTTGTGGGTCGTTCAGCTTGCGCCCAAAGGCGGTTACTAAAGCATATAGATCTTCAACACCGCGGTTTTTAGCGATGTCTTTGAAAGATATCAAGGTCTTAAGGGCAACTTCGATACCTTTTTGGCTGATCTCGCCTTTATCGACATAGCTGCCAAGCTCTTTGACCGTGACGTAATTATCGATCACTTCAAAGCCATAATCATCATAAGAATACAGTCCTAATCTGATGGAATTAGAACCAATGTCAATTATTCCGCATTTTTTCATAATTACCTCTTCTTTAAATATCTTCTTATGATATAATTATACACGAAGAAATGGAGAATATCATGTATAAGAGAGTTTTACTGAAATTAAGTGGTGAAGCCTTGTCCTCAAACGGCAATAATTTTGACCCTCAGATCCTAAAAAATTTAGCAAATGAGCTAAAAGAAGTACATGAACAAGGGGTAGAAATTGCAATCGTTGTGGGCGGTGGAAACTTTATTAGAGGCAAGATGGCTCAAAGCATCGGTATCGACAGAGCACAAGGCGATTATATGGGCATGCTGGCAACGGTGATCAATGCCTTAGCGATCCAAAGTGCTTTAGAAACAGCAGGGGTCCCAACCCGTGTGCAAACTGCTATTGAGATGCCAAGAGTTGCCGAACCATATATTCTTAGACGTGCCATTAGACATTTAGAAAAAAATCGTATCGTGATCTTTGGCGGTGGTACCGGAAACCCTTATTTTTCAACAGATACGACCGCAGCATTAAGAGCTTCTGAAATCAAAGCTGATGTTATCCTGATGGCAAAAAATGGGGTTGATGGCGTATATTCAGCTGATCCAAAGAAAGATCCGCAAGCGGTCAAATATGATACCTTGACCTATATGGAAGTTATCCAGCAAGGTTTGATGGTGATGGATACGACAGCTACCAGCATGTGCATGGACAATGATATCGATCTGGTTGTCTTCAACATGAATGCTCAAGGTAATATCTTAAAAGCTGTAAAAGGCGAACAGATCGGAACGATCGTAAAAAAGGAGAAATAAGATGACACATATAATTTTAGAGCTACAAAAAGAAAGAATGGAAAAGGTTATCGAACATTTTGAAGAAAACCTAAAAACAATCCGTACCGGAATGGCTAATACCAATATTTTAGATCATGTTGAAGTTGACTATTATGGTTCACCAACACCGATCAAACAAATTGCTGGCATTACCGTACAAGAAGGACGTACCTTGGTTATCAAGCCATATGATTCAAGCAGCTTAAAAGATATCGAGAAAGCATGCAATATGGCTGATCTAGGCATGGCTCCGCAAAATGATGGAACGGTCATTCGCTTGACGGTTCCAACGCTGACTGGTGAGACCCGAAAAGAAATGTGCAAAAAAGTCGGAAAGCTTGCCGAAGAAGCTAAGGTTCAAGTTCGTAATATCCGCCGTGACGCTAATGATGAAGCTAAAAAGGATAAAGAATTGACCGAAGATCTACAAAAAGAAATGCTGGAAAAGATCCAAAAGCAAACTGATGAATACATCAAGATGATCGATAAGATCGCTGATGCCAAAGAAAAAGAAGTATTAAAAGTTTAATAAGCGGTAACATACCGCTTATTTTTTACATTTGCGAACTTTTGTTTAAGATAAATTTGCTAGCTTTTAAGCATTATATGATATAATCGTAGAAGAAAAATGAGGTATGTTATGGAGCAATTACAGCATGTTGCCATTATTATGGATGGAAATGGAAGATGGGCCAAAGCCAAAGGCTTGCCACGTACCCAAGGACATTTTGTCGGGGTAGATAATGTTCGAAACATTGCGATCAAAGCTAATGATATGGGCATCAAGGTCTTGACGGTCTATGCTTTTAGCACAGAGAACTGGAAAAGACCATTGGAAGAGGTAAGCTATTTGATGAAGCTTCCTGCCATCTTTTTTGATAAATTTATGAAAGAACTGATGGAAAAAAACATCAGGATCATGATGATCGGAGAAATGGAGCAGATTCCTAAGGAAACTGCGAAGATCTTGCAAAGAGCGATTGATAAGACGGCTGACAATACGGGAATGATCTTAAATTTTGCCATGAACTATGGTTCACAGCGTGAAATGCTTTTAGCCATCAATAACTATGCTAAGGATGTATTGACTGGTAAAGCTGAACTTGGCATCGATGCTGCAGGATTTGAGAATTATCTGATGACCAAAGATCTGCCACCGGTCGATCTTTTGATCAGAACCAGTGGGGAACAGCGAATATCTAATTTCTTGCTTTGGCAGATCGCATATACTGAATTGATGTTCGTCGATGAGCCTTGGCCTGAATTTACACCACAAAAATTTGAAACTTATTGCCAAAAGTTTTGGCAGCGTGAACGCCGCTATGGAGGCTTAAAATAATGAAGCAGCGATTTTTAACGGGAATCATCCTATTGATCGTCGTATTTTTTCCGTTTTATTATGGTGGTATGTTGCTTCGTGCCTTGGTTTTTGCAACTTGTGCCATCAGTGCATATGAATTGATCGATCTACGTAAAGGGCGGACCAAATGGGGCTTGATCATTTTCGTGTTCTTAAGTATCATCGGCTTTTATAACCTCAGTGAAAATTATATGATCATAACGGTCACGATCTTTTTGATCGTATTATTCTTGCTGACGATCGTGGTCAAGGATATCCAAGTGACCGATATCTGTTATATCTTTACCATTTCGATGATCTTGTCGCTGGCTGCTAAAAGCTTGGTCGTAGTTTATGATCAAGGATATGCGGTCTTGATCTATCTGGCTTTGGCTTGTTATGGTTGTGATCTAGGTGCATATTTATTTGGCTATTTTTTTGGCAAGCATAAGATGATCGAAAGGATCTCGCCAAAAAAGACCTGGGAAGGAGCGATCGGCGGATGGGCTACCGGTTTTGTCAGCAGCTTGATCGTTGCTTATTTATTTATTCACGATATTGATTTTGATATGTTATTTTTGTGTTCGATCCTTTTGCCGATCGTTGCGCAGATCGGCGATCTAGCTTTTAGCTCGATCAAAAGATATTATGGCGTCAAGGATTTTGGCAATATCTTTCCAGGACATGGTGGGGTATTGGATAGGATCGATAGCTTGGTGTTTTGTTTGATGTTCTTTAATGCGTTTTTAATGATGGTGGTATAAATGAAAAAGATACTTTTGTTAGGAGCAAGCGGTTCGATCGGCCAACAAACGATCGATGTAATAAAAAATCATCTAGATCAATATGAACTTACGGGTTTTAGCGTAGGTAAGCAAGTTGATAAAGCGCTAGCGATCCTTAAGGAGCTAAGGGTAGCGCATGTATATGTCAAAGATGCTGAAGATGCTGCAAAAATTAGTGAAGCTTATCAGGATATCAAGGTATATCATGGGCAAGAAGGCTTAGATGAACTAGTAGAGGCAGCCGACTATGATCTTTTGGTCAATGCGTTGGTGGGTTTTGTTGGCTTGCAGCCAACGCTAAAAGCTATCAGCTTAAATAAAGATGTAGCGCTAGCCAATAAAGAAACCTTGGTCGTCGCTGGGGAATTGGTCAAAAAAGCACTTGCTGATCATCATGTTAATCTATTTCCGATCGATAGTGAACATTCAGCGATCGCTCAATGCCTACAAGGCAATAAGCATGAAGAAATTAAAAAATTGATCATAACTGCAAGCGGTGGCTCTTTTAGGGATAAAAGCCGAGATCAGCTTCAAGATGTTACCTTGGCAGATACCTTGAAACATCCTAACTGGTCGATGGGCGCAAAGATTACGATCGATAGCGCAACGATGATGAACAAAGGCTTGGAAGTGATCGAGGCTCATTATCTGTTCGATGTTGATTATGAGGATATCGAAGTTGTTTTACACCGAGAAAGCATCGTTCATTCAATGGTTGAATATGTTGATAATTCGATCATGGCGCAACTTGGCAATGCTGATATGCGTTTGCCTATTCAATATGCCTTAGGTTTTCCCCGTCGCTATCCGATCAATACGGAGCCTTTGGATCTAGTTAAAGTTGGGACCTTGCATTTTGAAAAAATGGATATGGAACGTTTTCCGTTATTAAAGCTAGCTTATGACGTGGG
Organism: uncultured Bacillota bacterium; assembly: GCA_949299585.1. GTDB lineage: Bacteria > Bacillota_I > Bacilli_A > Erysipelotrichales > Erysipelotrichaceae > JALEVB01. The sequence continues at coordinate 24,078 of CASGCC010000006.1, forward strand.
CAAAAAAGGCGGTAATCTGCCTTGTATCATGAACGGAGCGAATGAAGAGGCTAACTTTGCTTTTCAAAAAGGTCAGATTGCTTTTTTGGATATCGAAACTTTGGTC
>CASGCC010000007.1 GCA_949299585.1 uncultured Bacillota bacterium
GCATTTCATCGGCGAATATAGCTATGCTTGCCATAGTGAAACTAGCAAGTTGCCAGGTTATCCTTTACACCAGGGTTTATTCTCTGGTGTTTTTTTGTAAAAAAGCCTTGACAAGTCATGGTATTATTGATAACATTATTGCGTTATCAATATACCATAGACAGTAACGGCTTAAAGCTTAATTATGTTACCGAGGTAAAGAATCGTTATATAAACATTCAAACCCTTACTGTCTATATGTAAGGGTTTTTTAATTACATGTGTATATTGAAAACAAAAATACGGAGGTAAAGCGATGAATCAAGCGGTATTAGAAGCTAAAAAACAAGCAGTTGCTGAAGTTACCGAAAAGTTTAAGACTTGCGGTTCAGCAGTTGTTGTTGAGTATCGTGGATTAAGTGTTGCGGATGTTACTGATCTAAGACGCCAATTGCGTGCCGAAGAAGTTGAGTTTAAAGTATACAAGAATTCAATTACTACTCGTGCTGCAGAGGCTGCTGGATATGCAGAATTAAACGAACACTTAGTTGGGCCAAACGCTGTTGCATTCTCTAGTGATGCAGTTGCGCCTAGCCGTATCTTAGCAAAATTTGCTAAAAAACATGATGCATTAGTTTTAAAGGGTGGTGTCGTTGAAGGCAAAGTTGTTGGCATCGACACGATCAAAGAATTATCAAGCTTGCCAAACAGAGATGGTATGTTAAGCATGTTGTTAAGCTGCTTACAATCTCCAGTAAGAAGTTTCGCTTGTGTTGTTAAGGCTGTTGCCGATGCAAAAGAAGATGGAACTTTCGCTGTAGCAAGCACAGAAGAAGCTGCTGCTGAACCAGCAGAAGCTAGCCAAGAAGCTGCTCAAGAAGCAGCAAGTGAATAATTAGGAGGAAAATAGAAATGGCAAAATTATCACATGAAGATATTCTATCTTATTTAGAAGAAGCTACTATTCTTGAATTGAATGACCTAGTAAAAGCTATCGAAGAAAAATTCGGTGTTACTGCTGCTGCTCCTGTAGCTGTAGCTGCTCCAGTTGAAGAAGAAGCTGCTAAGGGTCCTACAAGCGTTGACGTTGTATTAACTGCACCTGGTGATAGCAAAGTTGGCGTTATCAAAGTCGTTAGAGAAATCACTGGCTTAGGCTTAGTTGATGCTAAAGGCTTGGTTGACAAATGCCCATCTGTTATCAAAGAAAATGTACCAACTGAAGAAGCAGAAGCTATCAAGAAAAAGCTTATGGATGCTGGTGCAAGCGTTGAATTCAAATAAGAATCTGATCGCATTTAGTATTTAAGAAAGCCGAAATTTGATTTCGGCTTTTTGCCCCTAGAAAAGGATTATTGATATGACTCATTATTATACAGATAATACAAATCTAGCACAAAACCGGAAGGAGATCTCTTTCCGGTTTTCGGGCATTACTTTTTCTTTTATTACTGATAATGGTGTATTTAGCAAAACCGAGGTGGACTTTGGTACCTGGGTCTTGCTGGATACCTTAAAGACGCAAACATTGGCTGGCAAGATCTTGGATCTTGGCTGCGGATATGGGGTCGTTGGCATCGTCTTGAAACGATTATTTCCATCTTGCGAAGCAACGAGCGTTGATGTTAATCCGCGGGCAGTTGAATTGGCTAAGCTGAATTATCCGCTAAATGATGTTGAAGGTAATTGCTTTATCAGCAATATCTATGAAAATGTTGAAGGCAAATTTTCGCATATCATAACTAATCCACCGATCAGAGCTGGGAAAGCCGTGATCTATCAAATGTTTGAACAAGCATATGACCATTTAGAAAACGATGGATGTTTATGGGTCGTGATAAGGAAGGCACAAGGAGCTAAAAGTGCCATCGTTAAGATCCAACAAGTTTTTGGCCAATGCGAAACGATCAGAAAAGAAAAAGGATATTATATTTTAAAAGCTAAAAAAAGTTGACAATTTGACATTGCTTTGATAATATAATAAATTGCTAATAGTCTAAATATCAAGGGTATTTTTTGCCCTTTTTAGGCGTTTTTGAATGAAGAAAGGAAGGCATTCATGAATAAAAAACAGTCATACCGCATTGTACAGCTAGGTAGCAAAGCCACTAGAAGAGATTACTCTAAAGTAAGCGGTGAATTGGAATTACCTGATCTAGTAGAAATTCAAACGGCATCCTTTGAATGGTTCATGAAAGAAGGTATCCGCGAAGTATTCGAGGATATCTATCCTATTACAAACTTCAATGAAAATATCCATCTGAAGTTTTTGGATTATGAATTTGGAAAGCCAAAATACGATATCAATGAGTCTAAATATCGTCAAACCAACTATGCTGCGCCTTTAAAAGCAAAGATGGAATTGGAAATGTACGATACCGAGACCGGTGAAGTATATTCAAAATGGGAAGATGTGTTCTTAGGCGAATTTCCGATCATGACCGACACTGGTACATTCATCATCAATGGTGCTGAACGTGTCATCGTATCTCAGATCGTAAGATCTCCAGGATCATATTTTGATATCATTTCGGAGGATAAGACCGGACGTGATACCTATACCTCAGAATTGATCCCAAGCCGTGGTACATGGTTGGAATTGATGTCTGATTCTAAGAAAGTGGCTTTAGGTCGCTTGATCAATGTTTCTATCGATAGAAAACGTAAGATCTTAAGTACCGTTTTGTTCAAGGCCATTGGTTTAAGCTTGAACTTGCAAAACGGTGAGGATGCATTTGGAACTGCGGATATCAAAAAGTTCTTAGCTAGTTTAGGACTAGAGGCTTTTGATGATGTCGTAGTTGAAGGGGAACCACGCGAGTTCTTAAATCTATATATGATGCTTTATACAGCTATCTTTGGTAATTATGAAGAAATTATCAATACCTTACAAGCTGATAAAGTAAAGACCACTAATGATGCTTTATTGTATGTATATGAAAACCAAAGAGCGGATGAAGTTCCAACATTAGATGGTTCATTTAACTTGATGAATGCTAAATTCTTTGACTACCGCCGTTATGATCTAACTAAGGCTGGTAGATATAAATTAAATAAGAAGCTAAATATCATTGACCGAATGGAAAATAATATGTTAGCTGCTGATCTATATTCAGCTGAAGGCAAGCTTTTGTATAAAAAAGGCACAAAGATCACGAAAGTTGAAAGAAATGCCCTAAAAGAAGAAATAAATAAAGGCATCTGTCAGTTTGCCGTACCTTTCAATCATCGCTTTTCACATCCTACAACTTCTATGATGAATACTAGCTGGACCTCAGCACTTATCGGTAGGGTCTTAGCAAGCGATCTGGATGGCAATGAAGCGCAATATGAAAAAGGAACGATCTTGACTGCTCAAGATGTGGCAAAGATTGCCAAAGAATTTGAACAGGTAGAAGTATATGCTGGTATCGTTGCCAATGGCATCAAGGTCAATAAAAACAATGTTCGTAGCGTATTGAACTATGGTTCAAGATTATATATCATCGGCAGATTTACCGTTAATGGCGAAGATGTCGTTGCCGAAGGTTTGGATCCATTACGTTATGTGCCAGATGAGGATGTTTTCCCTGTTACTAGCGAAAATGAACAAACCATCGTTGATTTGGTAAATGCCAATGAAGAAGTCATGGTATGGTGCGTAGGTGCTTGTGTTCAAAAGATCGATATCATGATGGAAGATGGCCATATCGTTAAGGTCATCGGTAATGATCCGATCAACAAGAAAAAGACCATTTGTATCTCTGATATGTATGCTTTCTATAGCTATCAATTAAATATGTTAGATGGCGTAGGCAGCGTTGATGATATCGATATGCTAGGCAATCGTCGTATCCGTACGGTTGGTGAATTGATCCAAAATCAATTTAGGATCGGTCTATCAAGAATGGAAAGGGTCGTAAAGGAAAGAATGTCGATCAGCGAGATCAGCGCTTTGACTCCTAAACAATTGACCAATATCCGTCCTTTGACCGCTGCGATCAAAGAATTCTTCTCTAGTTCACAATTATCACAGTTCATGGATCAGCAAAACCCATTGGCTGAATTGACCAATAAGCGTCGTATCAGTGCTTTAGGACCTGGTGGTTTGACGCGTGAACGTGCGGGTTTTGAAGTGCGTGACGTTCACAACTCTCACTATGGCCGTATCTGTCCGATCGAAACGCCAGAAGGACCAAACATCGGTTTGATCTCAAATTTGACTACTTATGCGCGAGTAAATGAATATGGTTTCATTCAAACACCATATCGTGTCGTTAAGAAAGATGGCACCGTTACGGATGAAGTAGTATATTTATCAGCTGATGAAGAGAATGATTATGTCATCGCTCAGGCCAATGAGATCGTTGATGGCCGCTTGATCGGTGACAAAGTGGTAGCTCGTATCGCGGGAGAAACGGTAATGGCTGATCGTGAATCGATCGAATTGGCGGACGTTAGTCCTAAGCAGATCGTTTCGGTGGCAACAGCTTGTATCCCATTCTTGGAAAACGATGACTGTACCCGTGCTTTGATGGGTGCAAACATGCAGCGTCAGGCTGTACCTTTGCTACGCCCTAATTCACCATATGTTGGTACAGGTATCGAACATCGTATCGCAAGAGACGCTGGAAGCGGTCTAGTAGCTACGGGTGATGGTGTCGTAACATATGTCGATGCTGATCGTATCGAAGTTCAAGAACAAAATGGTACGAAAGTTTATCAATTAACTAAGTTTAGACGAAGCAATGCCGGAACTTGTTTAAATCAAAGACCAATCGTTGAAGATGGCGAATATGTAAAACGCGGTGATATCTTAGCTGATGGACCATCAATGCAAAATGGTGAATTGGCCTTAGGTCAAAACGTAACGATCGCCTTCATGACATGGCATGGTTACAACTATGAAGATGCGATCATCATGTCAGAAAGAATGGTTCGTGAAGATGTTTATACTTCGATCCATATCGAAGAATATGAGATCGAATGTCGTGAAACCAAGCTAGGCGAAGAAGAAATTACTCGGGACATTCCAAATGTCAGCGAAAGTTCTTGCCGTTTCTTGGATTCTCGCGGTATCGTAATGCCTGGTGCTGAAGTAAAAGAAGGCGATATCTTAGTAGGTAAGGTTACGCCAAAAGGACAATCAGAAGTAAGCCCAGAAGAAAAATTATTATTAGCGATCTTTGGTGAAAAATCACGTGAAGTTCGTGATAATTCCTTAAAAGTTCCGCATGGTGGTGCTGGTATCGTACAATCGATCCGTGTCTTCAAACGTAGCGAAGGCCATGAATTGCCACCAGGAGTTAATGAAGTTGTTAAAGTATATATCGTTCAGAAACGTAAGATTTCTGAAGGTGATAAGATGGCTGGACGTCATGGTAACAAAGGTGTTATCTCTAAGATCCTGCCAATCGAAGATATGCCATATATGAATGATGGAACGCCAGTTGATATCATGCTGAACCCATTCGGGGTGCCTTCACGTATGAATATCGGACAAGTATTAGAGATCCATTTAGGTATGGCGGCTAAAAAACTTGGCGTAAAATTTGCAACGCCAGTATTTGATGGTATTTCTAATGAAGAATTAAAAGATATCATGGCAGAAGCTGGAGTAACGCCTGATGGCAAGCAAGTGCTGCATGATGGTAAGACCGGTGAAGCTTATGATGAAAGAATATCTGTGGGCGTTATGTATATGATCAAGCTGGCACACATGGTTGATGATAAATTGCATGCTCGTGCTACTGGCCCATACAGCTTAGTAACGCAACAACCATTGGGTGGTAAGGCGCAAAATGGTGGTCAAAGATTTGGAGAAATGGAAGTTTGGGCATTAGAAGGCTATGGTGCCGCTCATACCTTGCAAGAAATCTTGACGATCAAATCAGATGATGTCATTGGCCGTACCAAGACATATGAATCGATCATCAAAGGAAAAGATATTCCAGAACCAGGTATTCCTGAGTCATTCCGCGTATTATTGCATGAATTACAAGCTTTAGCTGTTGATGTTAAGATGCTTGATAATGATGGCAATGAGCTAGATATGAAGAAGCTGGAAAAAGAAGAAGTCAGCGAAGAAATTGCCATGAGCATGGAAAATGTCTTATCGCAAGAAGATAGCGAAGCATTAAGCATCCTTGATGAAGATGAAGATGATATCGAAGAAGCAGCAGCCGTAGGCTTTGATGAAGAATAAGGAGGAATTGTTAAATGAATATCAATAAATTTAGCGCAATGCAAGTTGGTTTAGCATCTCCTGAACGAATCCGTGAATGGTCATATGGTGAGGTTAAAAAACCAGAAACCATCAACTACCGTTCACAAAAGCCTGAAAGAGATGGCTTATACTGCGAAAGAATTTTCGGTCCAAGCAAAGACTGGGAATGTAGCTGTGGCAAATATAAGAAAGTAAGATATGAAGGCGTTGTCTGCGATAAGTGCGGCGTTGAGATCACTAAATCTAGCGTTCGTCGTGAACGTATGGGCCATATCGAATTAGCAGCACCAGTAGCGCATATCTGGTATCTAAGAGGCATTCCTAGCCGTATGAGCTTGCTTTTGAATATTACCCCAAAACAACTAGAAGAAATCGTATATTTCGTCAGCAAGGTCGTTGTTGATCCTCGGGATACGAATCTTGCATATAAACAGATCTTATCTGAGCGTGAATATCGTGAAAATATGGCTATCTACGGTCCAGGCAGCTTTGTTGCCTTGACCGGTGCTGAAGCCATCAAGACCCTTTTAGAAGAAGTAGATCTGGAAAAAGAACATGAAATTATTGCCCAGGAATTAGAAAAAGCAACTGGTGATAAACGTAAAAAATTGATCAAACGTTTGGAAACCGTAGATGCTTTCAGAAATAGCGATAATCGTCCTGAATGGATGGTATTGACGGCATTGCCAGTTATTCCACCTGATCTTAGACCTATGCTGCAATTGGATGGCGGACGCTTTGCGACCAGCGATCTAAATGACCTATATCGTCGTGTCATTACCCGTAACAATCGTCTAAAGAAATTGTTGGAACTTGGTACGCCTGCTATCATCGTCCAAAACGAAAAACGTATGTTGCAGGAAGCCGTTGATGCCTTGATCGATAATGGCCGTCGTAGCAAACCTATTACGGGTGCTGGTGGCCGTGCCTTGAAATCTTTGAGCCATAGCTTGAAAGGTAAACAAGGTCGTTTCCGTCAAAATCTATTAGGTAAACGTGTTGACTTCTCTGGCCGTTCAGTTATCGCGGTTGGACCAGATCTTAAGATGTATCAATGCGGTATTCCGCGTGAAATGGCAATTCAATTGTATAAGCCATTTGTTATCAACGAGATCGTAAATCAAGAGATCGCAACCAATCATAAAACAGCAGAAAAATTAATTGAAAGAATGGATGCTCGTGTTTGGGACGTGGTTGAACAAGTTATCGACAACCATCCAGTATTCTTGAACCGTGCACCTACTTTGCATAGATTAGGTATCCAAGCCTTCAAACCTAAGTTGGTTGAAGGAAGAGCCATTCGTTTGCATCCATTGGTATGTACAGCATTTAACGCTGACTTCGATGGTGACCAGATGGCTGTCCATTTGCCTTTAAGTGAAGAAGCTTGTGCCGAAGCAGAGATCTTGATGTTAGGATCTAATAACATCCTATCACCAAAAGATGGAAAACCAATCGTTACCCCTTCACAGGACATGGTTCTTGGTAATTTCTATCTAAACATGGAAGAAACAGCTGAGGAATTCCGCAAAAAAGCTGATTTCATCGAATCATTAGGCGATATCGAAGCAGCTAAGATGTGGCGTAGATTTGCTGATAATGAAGGTCATATCTTCAAAAATACCGATGAAGTTATGATGGCTTATGATGCCAAGATCGTGCATTTGCATACCAGGATTGCTTTAAAAGCAAGCAGTTTAAATAAAACTTGCTTTACCGAAGAGCAGAATAACTCATATTTATTGACGACCGTTGGTAAGATCATCTTTAACAGCATGTTCCCTAATGACTTCCCATATATCAATCGTGTTACTAAGGAAAGCTTAGAAAATACGCCTGATTATGAATTCGTACCAATGGGAACCAATATCAAAGAAGAAATCGCTAAGCGTGAGATCGCTCCTGAATTAAAGAAAAAGAATTTAGGACAAGTAATTGCTGAGGTCTTCAGCCGTTATGGCACAGAAGGAACCAGCGATATCCTAGATGCGATCAAAGATATGGGATTTAAATATTCTACCGTTGCAGGAATGACCGTATCATTAGCAGATATCAACGTTGCTCCAAATAAGCAAAAATACGTTGATGAAGGTAAAGCAAAATCAGACGAGATCCATGTCTTATTGGAAAGAGGTTTATTGACCCCTCAAGAATGGGAAAGACATTTCTCTGCTATTTGGGATAATACCAAGAAACAGATCGGTGGTCAGCTGATGGCTAGCTTGCCACGTATGAATCCGATCAATATGATGGCTGTTTCTGGTGCCCGTGGTAATGAATCACACTTTACCCAATTAGCTGGTATGCGTGGTTTGATGGCTCGTCCAACGCAATCTAAATCAAAGAAAGGCTATCAGCCATCAGTAATCGAAGTTCCTATCTATTCGTGCTTCCGTGAAGGCATGACCGTGTCAGAGTTCTTTATTTCGACTCACGGTGTGCGTAAAGGTTTGACCGATACAGCTTTAAAAACAGCAGAATCAGGATATCTAACCAGACGTTTGGTTGATGTTGCGCAAGATGTCATCGTTAATGAAGAAGATTGTGGAACGGATAAAGGTTATTTGGTCGAAGATATCATCGATCAGAAAAATAATTCAATCATCGAATCATTATATGATCGCTTGGTAGGAAGATTTACCAAGTATGAAGTGGTAGATCCAAATACAAATGAAGTAATCGTGGAAGCTGACAGCTACATGGATGAAGCTACAGCTCAACGTATCGTCGATGCAGGTATCAAACAAGTATATATCCGTAATATCTTTACTTGTGAAAGCAAGACCGGCGTTTGTAAGAAATGTTACGGACGCAACATGGCAACAGGTAAGGTCGTTGAAACTGGAGAAGCAATCGGTATCATGGCTGCTCAATCAATTGGTGAGCCAGGTACACAGCTGACCATGCGTACCTTCCATACCGGTGGTGTTGCATCTGGTAATGATGGTGATATCACGCAAGGTTTGCCACGTGTTGAAGAGCTATTTGAAGCTCGTTGTCCTAAACGTGTAGCCGTATTAGCAAAGATCAGCGGTGAAATTACCGATATCCATGAATTGGAATCAAAGACTGGAATGGTTATCGTTGTATCGAATGAAACAGAATCGATCGAACATAAATGCGATCTAACGCAAACGATCAGACCTTGGATGAAGGTTGGTACCCAGGTAAAAGCTGGTGAAAAACTAACTGAAGGACAGATTGCTCCTAAAGAATTACTGGCTGTTGCCGGCGTACAGGAAGTTCAAAAATATATCTTAAAAGAAGTTAAAAAGGTATATGCAGCTCAAGGTATCGAAATCAGCGACAAGCATATCGAGGTTATGATCCGTCAGATGCTGAAGAAAGTAATCATCACCGATGGTGGGGATTCAGGCTTAAGCGTAGGTCAAACCATCAGCTTATATCAAATGACCTTGATCAATGAACAATTATTTGATGAAGGCAAGACTCCAGCTAAATTTGGTGCGGTATTGCTAGGTATCACCAAAGCTTCGGTAGAAACTGATTCTTTCTTATCGGCGGCATCATTCCAAGAAACGACCAAAGTGTTAACTGATGCAGCAATTAAAGGAAAGGTCGATCATTTGACCGGATTGAAGGAAAATGTCATCATCGGTAAATTGATCCCTGCAGGAACAGGAAGTAATTTTGATCGTGAATCTAGTCATCGCATTGCATTGCGGGCAGCAGAGCTAAAAGCTGAAAGAGAAGCTCGTAATACGCATCCAGAAACTAAACCTTTACCTAAAGAAGTGTTAGAAAATGGTAAAGATAGCGAAACTGGTGAAATATATCAAACCGAAGAAACAATTGAAGAATAATAAAATAAAGGCATTTATCATTTTGATAAATGCCTTTTAACATAATAGACAAATTGCTAAATGTGTTTAATATGTGAAAAAAAAGAGGTAAATTAATTTGAATTATACATATAATATGCTAGAATATATGAACATAGTTTAAAACTATGTTAGGAGGAAAATTATGAAAAAATTACTTGCATTATGTTTAGGCGCATTGTTATTGGTTGGATGTTCATCTAACACAACAACTACTGAAACAACTGCTCCTGCAACATCTGAAGCTACTACTGAAACAACTGCTCCTGCAACAACAGAAGCTGCTGAAGAAACTACAGAAGCTACAGAAGAAGCAATTGCTACAACTGGTAAATACGTTATTACAAATACAACTGGTGAAACAGTTACAGAATTATATATTTATCAAACAGGTTCAGATGACAAGGGAACCAACTATGCTGAAGGTGGTTTAGCTGACGGAGAAGAAGTTACTATCGAAGTTGAAGTTAGCGAAGATGAAGCTGAAGGTTATGCTCAAACTATTGAATATGTAACGGAAAGCGGACGTAAAGAAAATGGATTCCAAACATTACATTTGGAAGAAGCTAGCATGAGCTTATTGCCTGCTGATGCAGATACTTATACTTCTGCTACACCATTTAGCTGGAATCACTAATTATTAGTTAAATAAATAATGAAAAAGGTCAATCCTAAATAAAGGGTTGACCTTTTTTTGCGATATAGGATGATCAATGATTCCAATTGCTTTTATTATAATAGAAGAAAAAGCACAAAGAACTTAAGAACCAAGTTAAGGGATATACGATATAAACCATTAAGATGTTATGGGTCAAAGAAATGGTAACGGTAAGAAAAGCAACCCTGATGACACACCAGCAAATCATCATCACCAGCATAGGGATCGTGGCTTTGCCTGCACCACGCAGGATAGCTGCTAAAGCATGCGAATAAGCCAATAAGAAATAAAATAAGGTACAGCTACGTGCTTTATCAACCCCAAAGCTGATAACCTCAGGACTGCTGTCAAAAGCCGTTATAAGCGACGGAGCAAAGATAAAAATTAAAGCACCAATTATTTCTGCCGAAATCAAGGTTGCAATGATACCAAAGTTAGCTCCTTTTTTGGTTCGTTCATATTGGCGCGCACCTAGGTTTTGGCCAACAAAGGTGGTTAATGCTAAGGTAAAGCTCGTAATAGGTAAAAATCCAAAGCCTTCGATCTTGGTATAAGCGCCATAGCCTGCCATCGCCATTTCCCCAAAGGTATTGATGTTGGATTGGACGATGACATTAGCAAACCCAATGATCGAATTTTGAACACCAGAAGGAAAACCAATACGGACGATATCGATCAATTGTTTTTTATCAAAGCGGATCTTATTGATGATGATACGATAGTTCTCTTTTGATCTTAGCAATAAGATAAAGCAAAGGATCGCACTTACAAACTGTGAAATGACCGTTGCTAGGGCTGCACCAGCCACGCCCATGTTAAAATACCGAATAAAGATGATGTCTAAGACTAGATTGATCAGCGAAGAAGCAATCAAATAATATAAAGGATGCTTGCTATCACCAATGGCTTGTAGGATACCAACAAGGATGTTATACATGACAAAACCTAGCGATCCCCAAAAGTACATCTGAAGATAAGCGATAGAATCATTCATTACGGTATCTGGAGTTTTCATCCATATCAAGATCTGATGGGAAAATAATACGCCGACCAGGGTCATGAGTATTCCCGAAACGATACCTAAGGCTACAGTGGTGTGAACTGCTTTTTCTAATTGCAGATCATCTTTTGCCCCATATAAACGGGAGATGATAACTCCCGCTCCGGTCGCGATACCAGTTAAAAAACCGATCAACATAAAAATAAGATTTCCCGAAGAGCTTACGGCGGCCAAAGCGCTGCTTCCTAAATAATTTCCGACGATCAAAGAATCAACCGTATTGTACATTTGTTGAAATAAATTGCCGATAAAGATCGGTAATGCAAACATGACCATTCTTTTCCATATCACGCCTTCAGTCATCGGAGCAACAGAATTTGTCATTGTTAATTCACCTGCTTTTTACACATACAGCTATTATAGCTTTGTTTATAGAGGCAAACAAGCATGACTTCAGCTTATCTTTAGATAAAATTCGGCTATTCTTCACGTTTTCTTCACATTTACTTAATAGAATTTAACCGCGAGAAGGAGTAAGATCATGATTAAAAATAATATGAAAAAAATTATTATAGTGGGAATGGCAGCTATTGTCATCATTGGTGGAAGCATTTATTTTCTTGGAAATAAGAAAGTTCATGATAATAAAGCTGATGAAAACTATGTGCGGACGATCGTATTAACAAAGGGGTCATTAGATGAAACGGTATCAACAAGCGGAACAGTTAGCAGCACAGATGTATCAACAATTTCCACTAATCTTACAAATCCTATAAAAACCGTTGAAGTAGCAGTAGGCGATCAAGTGAAAGAAGGCGATGTCATCGTTACTTTAGATAGCACGGATATCGTTAACCAGATAAATAAGGCGAAGGAAACCTTACAAGAAAATATCAATAAAGCATATGAAACATATCAAAATGCTATTGCTGAAAAAGAAAAACGTTATACAGAAATGAAAACGGCAGAATCAAATTATAATAGCAAGCAAGCTTCATATAATAGCGCAAAGAGCAATTTTGATAGTGCAGCAAGCACAGTAAATAGCTATCAGAGCACATATGATAATGCCAAAGCAGCTATGGAAGCCAGCGGACAGACATTAAATTCAGCTCAAACAGCTTATGAAGCTAAAAAGCAAGAAGAAGGAGGAAACTGTACAAGCGAATCCTGCACTTCATTAGAAAAAAAATATAATGATGCTAATCAGCAGTTTGAAGAAAAGAAAAAAGCATTAAATGATGCAGAATCGGCTTTAAACGATGCCAAAAGCCGGACGAATTATGACAGCTATCTAGCAGCATACAACAGTGCAAATGAGCAATATACGGCCGCTAAAACGACATATGAACAAGCTCAGCAAACTTTTAGTACAGCTGATGCCAATGTTTTATCAACAAAGGAGGCATATGAAAAAAGCCAGACCAGCGATGAATTGACAACTTTGAATGAACAGTTAGAAAATTGTACATTAAAGGCTAAATCAAGTGGGACCGTGACTTCTTTAAATGCAACGGTAGGAAGCAAGCCTTCTGAAACGATCGCAACCATTCAAGATACTAGCAAATTAAAGGTTAATATCACGATTGAAGAATATGATATGCAAAAAATTAGCGAAGGTATGCGGTGTATCATAACTAGTGATGCGACCGAAAAACAAATGGAAGGAAAGTTAACTCAATTATCTCCTGGTGCTTCAACAAGCAATAATGCTGGAAATAGTGCAAATGCTAGTACTTTCAGTGGTGAGGTAGAAATTACAGATCCAGATGAAAATTTATTAATTGGTATGAATGCCAAGGTCCAGATCGTTATATCTTCATTAGATAATGTTTATACCGTGCCTTTAGATGCAATCGAAGAAAAAGAAGATGGCAGCAGCGTAATATATGTCAAAGATGAAGAAACAGATGAGTTTAAACCAGTTACCGTAACAAAAGGCGAAGAAAATGACTATTATGCCCAAATAAGTGGTGATCAGTTAAAAGAAGGAATGATCGTTCGTGCTAGTGCTGTAGAAAGTGAAGCTGTTGAATCTGTTAGCGGAGGCATGGAAATGATGGGCAATGGCGCTGAATTTGCTCCTAATGAACAAATGCAAGAACGCCCTTCACAAGGCGGAGGTCCACGGCAATGACATCAAGAAAAATGATTCAAATGCGTGATATCCATAAAAGTTATTTTGTTGGAAAAGCTAATGAATTAGAAATATTACATGGCATTGATCTTGATATATATGAAGGTGATTTTGTTGCCATCGTGGGCGAATCAGGAAGCGGCAAAAGCACCTTGATGAATATCATCGGAGCTTTAGATCGCCCAACTAGCGGAGAGTATATCTTAGATGATATAGATGTATTGAAAGCTAAAAGCTCACAGCTTGCAAAGATCAGGAACGAGAAAATAGGTTTTGTCTTTCAAAATTTTAATTTGATTGGAAGAACTTCAGCCATAAAAAATGTCGAACTGCCGATGCTTTATGCAAAGGTAGGTGCAAAGAAACGTACAGAACGAGCTAAAGAACTGTTAGCTTTGGTAGGAATGAGAGAACGAATGAAACATATGCCTAATGAGCTTAGCGGCGGACAGAAGCAGCGTGTAGCAATTGCTAGAGCCATCAGCAATAACCCTGCAATTCTGTTAGCCGATGAGCCAACAGGAGCCTTAGATAGTCAAACAAGTAGGGTAGTGATGGATATCTTTCATGACCTGCATAAAAATTATGGGATGACCATCGTATTAATCACTCATAGCCAACAGCTAGCCCAAGAAGCACAAAGAGTAATTACGCTCTCGGATGGTAATATCATAATGGAGAAAGCAGGTGAGCATTATGCCGATTTTGGATAATATCATATTGGCGCTAAGTAGCTTAAAAGCAAATAAGATGCGTTCATTGCTGACGATGTTAGGTATCATTATTGGTATAGCATCAGTGATCGGGATAATTACCGTAGGCAATTCCATGACGGGATCAATTACAGAAGAAATGTCTAGCTTTGGTATTAATAATATCACGGTATCGCTAGTAGAAAAGACAACAGAAAATAGTGAAGAGGGAAACTTTTTCATGTTTGGCAGGAGCGAACCAGCAGCCGATGATTTGATTACACCGGCGATGCTAGAAGAACTGCAAGTAGCATATGGTTCTCAAATAAAGGCAATTGGTATCAGTGAAAGCGTAACTTCAGGAAGTATCAGCAATAAAAGTGCTACTGCCAATGTTTCTGTTAACGGTGTTAATGATGGCATGCAATTTGTTGATGATATCGAATTGCTCAGTGGTAGATTTATTAAGGATAGTGATCTTGAGGATAGTAAAAATATCTGTGTGATATCAGATAGTGCTGCCGAGAGCTTATTTGGTACGACTTTTGATCTGATTGGCAATACCATAGATATTTCAATAAATAATACAACTCAAACATTTTACATCGTAGGCGTATATAAGTATGATCAAGATACTGTTGTTTCATTGAATAATTCTAGCCCTACAACTTCCATGTACATTCCATTAAGTACGGCTAAAAAATATAATCATAGCAATGATGGATATCAAAGCTTAACCGTAATTGCCGAAAACGATGTTAAAACAACGGAACTTGCAAATAAGATCGCTAGTTTTTTGGCTAGCTTTTATACGCATAACAGCAATTATACGGTAGAAGCTTCAAGCTTAGAAAGCATGTTAGATTCTATGACAAGCATGATGACTACCATGACCTTAGCTATTAGTGCTATTGCAGCGATCAGCTTGTTGGTTGGAGGCATAGGGGTCATGAATATCATGCTCGTATCAATAACGGAAAGAACCAGAGAGATTGGGACCCGAAAAGCCCTAGGGGCAACAGAATGGACCATCCGCGTACAGTTCATTATCGAATCAGTGGTTATTTGTATTACAGGTGGTATCTTAGGGATTGCGTTAGGCTTGGTGATGGGCTATGTTGGAGCAAATGCTTTAGGATATGCGGTAAAACCATCGATATCTACCTGTATGATCGCTGTTGGCTTTAGTATGAGCATCGGCATCTTCTTTGGCTATTATCCAGCTAGCAAGGCAGCTAAGCTAGATCCTATCGAAGCATTACGATATGAATAAAATATTCTTCTTTCTTGTAAGTGTGTTATAATCTTCGTGGTGATGAAAATGAAGAAGATATGCTGGATAACAACAGGTGGCACCATAGCGAGCGTAAATAGCGCCGAAGGCTATGTTGCTGCCAATAAAGGTGAAGTTTTATACGATCTGCTTGGCAATATGACCAAGCAATATGACATCGAAGTATATGATCTATTTACGATGGATAGCAGCAATATCCAGCCGGAAGAATGGAAAGATATCGCTGCTTGCGTTGATGAAAGATTAGATCGCTACGATGGCTTTGTGATCACACATGGTACGGATACCATGGCTTATACTTCCAGCTGCCTTAGCTTCATGTTGCTTAACATCAAAAAACCCGTTGTACTAACGGGCTCACAATTGCCATTGATCCATCCGCTGAGCGATGGTTTGGAAAATATGCGCTTGGCTTTAGCGATGGCTAGCAGCGAATGTCATGGGGTATTCGTAGCTTTTAATCGTAAGGTTATCCTAGGAACAAGAGCTGTAAAGGTTAGAACGACGGGTTTCCATGCTTTTGAAAGCGTCAACTTTCCATATATTGCCACAGTTAATAGTTTAGGTTTAGATCTGCATAAAGAATATCTGCCTAATGGTGATGCATTATATCAATATAACGATAGTTTATGTACGGATGTGTTCTTATTAAAGCTGATACCAGGCATGAATCCCAAGATCTTTGAAATGCTGATAAAATTAAATATCCAAGGGGTAGTTATCGAAGCCTTTGGGATTGGTGGCTTATCATATATTCGCCGTGATTTTACCCAAAGGATCGTTGAACTATTGGATGCTGGGATCAGTGTTGTCGTGTGCAGCCAATGCTTATATGAGCGTAGTGATTTTAGCGTTTATGAAGTTGGTAAAAAAGCTTTGGAACATGGGGTCATCGAAGCATATGATATGACCAGCGAAGCATGTGTTACTAAATTGATGTGGATCTTGGGCCAAACAAAAGATCCGCAAAAAATCAAGGAATTATTTGCTAAAAACTACGCTAATGAAATCAAGAAGATCATAAAAAAATAGCTGAATCGTTTGATTCAGCTATTGCTTTATTCGATCATGATCTTATTGCTGGTTTCGATTTGTTGTACATCCTTGTTAGGAACAGTTAATTGTAGGATGCCATTTTCAAATTTTGCCTTGATATCATCAGCAGTAAAGTTGTTGCCAACATAGAAGCTACGAGAACAAGAACCAAAGCTTCTTTCCTGACGGATGATATTACCTTTAGCGTCTTTTTCTTCATCAGTGGCGTCATGAGAAGCACTGATGTTGATATATCCATCTTTTAATTCGATGTTAACATCTTCTTTATTATATCCTGGTAATTCGATATCTAGGATATAATTTCCGTCTTTCTCATGAACATCGGTTTTCATAACTGCTAGGTTATGGTAACTTGGTCTATCAAACATATCATCAAATAAATCATCAAATAAACTATAATGTCTTGGTACTAATTTCATATAGGTCATCTCCTTTAGCACATATTAATTTGGAACTTAATACCTTTTGTACCTCTTATCTCTTGGTACGATTATATTATAGCACGAAAATTAGCATAGTCAAGGATAGAGTGCTAATTATTTATACAAATTGGTGATAATGTATAAATATAAATTTAAAAATATAAATAGCATATTGTGCTTGAGGTATTTTGCTTATTATTTGCTTTGTGTTATAATAAAAACACTTTAATATTTACAATAATAAAAAAACAAGATATATTTAAAGCCTATGCTAGATTGGAGGTTATTTATGCAAATAGGTATTATTTATTGTTCACAATCTGGTAGTACAAAAAAGCTTGCTGATGGATTAGGTGAAGCCTTAGGGATCGAACCGATTGATATTGCTAAACCGCATATTTTAGCAAATTATGATATGTTATTTGTTGGCTGTGGCACTTACAACGATGTCCCTAGTGATCTAATGATCAATTATGTCAATAATATTCCTGCAAATACCATTAAAGGT
Source organism: uncultured Bacillota bacterium (assembly GCA_949299585.1). GTDB lineage: Bacteria > Bacillota_I > Bacilli_A > Erysipelotrichales > Erysipelotrichaceae > JALEVB01. The sequence continues at coordinate 17,794 of CASGCC010000007.1, forward strand.
GCAGTAATATTTATGACCAATGCCACAGGAAAAGACAATACGCAACTGCTGGTAAATGGATTAAAAGCTAAAGGAATTGAAGTTTTTGAAAAACACTATATATGCCCATGCAAACGATGGCTATTCCAAGGAAAGCGCCCAGACAATCATGATGTCCAGCGTTTTAAGAAATTTGGCGTTAAGATCGTTAAAGCTTTACAAGGATAAACAAAAAAAACCATGTTGTATTTTTTAACAAACAATATGGTTTTTTAATTTTATTTTTACAAACTAATTTTGCTTAGCATAGCCTTGTTTTAAAGGTAATTCATAAATGCTAAGCATTTTTCCATCTAGATCTATCTTATGCATATCAATAGCTTGGATCTGATTATTTTCATAAGTTTTATAATAATAGATACCATCTTCAGCGTTGACACAGCAGGAATAGATCGTAATATCAGGTTTTCCTTCAGGGGTAATAACAGCACCTTTGACCATGGCTACGCTATCCAAGATATGGAAAAACTGGGCGATTTGGGCTTCATCATCATTTTCTGGCCATGAGTTGGCTCTTAAAAATGCTGCTTTGACAAATCGGGATGATGGAGAAAAATCACCAGGTAAGCCGATGCCACCAAAGCCTTGACCATAAGCTGTCAAAGGAAGTTCTTTGCCAAAAGTATTAGCAGGATTAGATGATGTCAAAGACAAATAATTATTCAAATGCATCAGATAATAATTAAATGGTGGATTATTAGTTAGCACATTGAAAGGATTATCGTAGATGTGTATGCCATCTTTCATGGATTCCACTACGATGGCTTCATCTTTATCAGCTATCATCCAATGCAATGGAGCTAAAGGTAAATTTGCCATGAAAGGAATATTTAATAAATTGATATTTATTAATAATTCACGGGCTTGCGAAACAGTTGAGCATTGGCCTAGGATCCAAGGTATGAATTCGTAAGGCGTGATATTGTCTTTGTTTTCCACGGAAGCAAAGTATTCAGCATTGCCGGGAAAATTTAAACCTGCCATGCCTAAACCTTTTTCATTTACGGCTTCGGCATATAGCGGATAATCTGCAACGACGGATGCCATGCCGATCATGGCATAATGTTTGGCCATGATCGGTTTTTCTTTTAAGCTGATTGCATAATTGCGAGGGGTGATGACGACCTTTTGACCGAAGTTATATTCAAGGTCGAGATTGCGACCAAAATAGAATTTGTTGTTATTTAGTGTTAAACATGTGCACATAGTGTGTCCTTCTTTCGTATATGAGTTAATTATAACCTATATCGAAGATAAGTGTTGAAATATGCATCATTGGCTACGGCTATGTTTAGCAATTTCGTTTAATAAAACTTCTATGAAGATATAAAAGATGGCTTGATCATCCAAAAAGGTATTATAACGATAATTTGATATCTTAGGTAAAACGATATAATCCTGACAATGCTTTTTAAAAGGAAGATTATTGGTCATGGTTATCGTACTAACATCATATGAAAAATTGATATCTTTAAACAATGAAGGATATATCTTGCCATTATCAGCAATCGTAAAGATGATGACCATATCACCTTTTTTTAAGATCGATAACGAATCGCGAATAAGCGACATCTCCTGTAAGGCTTCAGAATCAATACCGATCTTTAACAATCTTTGCTTAAACTGATAAGCTGAGTTATATGTTCTGCCGTTACCTATAACTTTTATATTATGAGCTTGTAAAATATTTTTTGCTAGGGAACTTATTTGCTTGCTATTGATCTCCGCTTCCATCTGCGTAAGACATTCAATGTAAGTTCGAATGATCGAATTGTTTTCTATAAACTCATTGTCATTAGATATGATAGCTCGGCGCAGATCAAATTTAAATTCAGTAAATCCATTATAACCTAATTTTTGCGTAAAACGAATAATAGCGGATTTACTGGTTTTTGTGAATTTTACAAGATCTACGATATTGTAACGGAATATTTCTTGAGGATTATTAATGATATAAATAGCTATTTCTTTTTCACTTTTGGTAAATTCTTCAAAATGATTTTGGATAAGTTCAATTGGGTTCATCAATATTTCACCTGAGCTTTCTTATTATTAATTATAATGCAAATATATGTCAAAAGCAAAAAATGAAACCGTTTTCCATTTTATTATTGACACTAATGTCCAAATATGGTAAAACATAAGTGTCAATAAATAATGGACAAAAGTCCAGAAAGGGGAAAAATGGTTAAATTTACTTCTTTGCTAGAAAAAGTATTATTGCCGATTGCAAACAAATTATCGACAAATCGCTTTTTAAAAGCAATTTCTAGTGGCTTCTCAGTTTTACTTCCAATTACGATGGCTGGTGCAATTTTTACGTTATTAGCTAATTTGCAGATTGGTCCTTATCAAACTTTTGTAACTGCTACGCACCTAAAAGAAATATTTGCTTTTGCGCCAACTGTTACTACAGATATGCTGGCAATTTATGCTGTATTCTTTATTGGAAAAAGTTTAGCTGATGAGTTATCGCTTGATAAGCATTCGGTTATTGTCGGAGCGCTTAGTTTATTTGCATTTTTGCTAGTAATTCCATTAGGAGTTACAGGCGTAGCTACCGAAAGTCAAGAAGTGGTAACGCTTGCTGGTGCGGTGCCAACTACATATCTTGGATCTGCCGGATTATTTACCGCAATGATCTTAGGATTAATCGTTCCTTGTATCTACAGTATATTTATCAAATATAATATCGTGATCAAATTGCCAGAACAGGTACCGCCAACGATTGCTAAGTCCTTTAGCGCTTTATTGCCAGCTTTTGCGATTGCCTTTATCTTTGGCTTGGTTAGATATGGTTTTTCGTTAACTGAATTTGGTCATTTGAATAATTTTATATATTCGATCATTAAGACACCATTGACACATCTAGGTGCATCACCATTAACGTTTATCGTATTTATCCTAATGTGTAGCTTGATGTGGTTCTTTGGTCTTCATGGTGGAATGATCGTTATGCCATTTATTACGGCATTATACACAACAGCAGGTTTGGAAAATTTAGCTGCTTTTGCTGAAGGTACACAAATTTCTAACATGATAACGCAAGCAAACTGGGCATTGTATGCTTCGCTTGGAGGAGCTGGAGGTACTTTAGGGTTATGTATCATCATGTTTTTCTTTGCAAAATCTGCGCGTTATAAAGCTTTAGGAAAATTAGCCTTACCAGCAGGCATCTGCGGTATTAATGAGCCTATTACCTTTGGTTTGCCAATGGTATTGAATACGATCATGTTGATTCCTTTATTGTTGACTCCTGTTGTAACTTTCATCATATCATATATAAGCATGGCAATGAGGCTAGTACCATATCCAAATGGAGTTGGTGTACCTTTAGGAACACCTGTTGTATTTTCTGGTTTAGTTTCTGTAGGTTGGCAAGCAGCTGTTTTGCAGATCGTGTTAATTGCAGTGCAAGTTGCAATTTATTATCCATTCTTTAGAGTTTTGGATAAACAAGCTTGTGAAGATGAAGGAATTGCCATAGAATAAGCCTAGGAATACTAGGCTTTTCTAGATAATAGATAGGAGGAAATAGATGAGACCAAATATTGTATATTTTGTTGCTGATCAAATGCGAGCAGATTCATTGCATCATTTAGGCAATAAGGCTGCAATTACCCCTAATTTAGATAAATTAGCGCAGGATGGGGTATCTTTTGAAAATGCTTATTGTCAAAATCCGGTATGCGTTCCAAGCCGTTGTAGTTTTTTAACTGGTACTTATCCCCATACGACCGGGCATCGAACGATGCACTTTTTACAAAATGAAGATGAGCCAAATATCTTAAGAACGATGAAGAACAATGGCTATGAAGTAATTTGGATCGGTCGAAATGATGTCGTACCAGCTGATAGATTGAAAAATAGCTATTGCGATGAATTTTATACCGATACTTCACGTGAAAATCAAGTTAACAAAATCGGGGAAGGTTTTGGCAAGGTTCATAAAAAACCAAGCGGTCAGCCAGATCTTAGCGATGATAATTATTATTCGTTTTATATAGGTGAACAGGATCCCGAAAAAATGCGTGATTCCATGGATTGGAATGCGGTTGAATGCGCCTTGGATTATCTTGAACGCAAAAGCAAGGATGGTAATGATAAACCATTTTTCCTATATGTAACGATTAGTTTTCCCCATCCGCCTTATGGCTGTGAAAAACCATGGTATGGTTCTACTGATCGTAATGCTTTACCACCAAGAAGACCTAATGTTGAAACATTAAAAGATAAACCTAGCATGGAATATGGCATCCGCGCTAAACAAAATCTGCATAAATGGAGCGAAGAGCGATGGAATGAATTACGAGCTACCTATCTTGATATGACTTCAAGATTTGATCATCACTTTGGCATGGTGTGCGATAAATTAAAAGAAAAAGGTCTATATGATGATACTAGCATCTTTGTTTTTTCTGATCATGGTGATTATACTGGCGATTATGGAATCGTGGAAAAAGTTCAAAATTGTTTTGAAGATCCAATATGCAATGTGCCGTTGATCATCAAACCTGCAAGACAATTTGCTTGTAAACCAAGAATTACCCCAGCCTTAGCAGAACTTGTTGATTTATCGGTGACAATTGCGCAAATGGGAAATGTTGAAATTGAATATAAACAATTTGGCACATCGTTGCTTGATGTCATAGCAGGCGATGATATCGGCAAAGATGCCATATTTTGTGAAGGCGGCAGGGTTCATGGCGAAACATGGGCCATGGAAAAAGGCCATGGACCAGCTTCACCTTATTATCCAAGACTAAGCTGCCAGTGCAGCGAAGGCCCAGAACACACCAAAGCAACGATGATCAGGATGGGGAATCTAAAATATATCAAACGTTTATATGAAAAAGATGAACTATATGATCTTAGCAAGGATCCGCTTGAACTAAATAATATCATTGATGATCCAGCATATGCTCAAGAAGTTGTTAAATTACAACAACGCATGCTGACATATTTCATGGAAACCGGAGATTGGGTGCCAAATAGAAAGGATCTGCGTTAAAAAAAATCCTTGGAGCTTTTGCTCTAAGGATTTTTAAGTGTGCCGGGCATGGCATATATCTTGGTGGTGAAAGTCCACTGTGAGAGCGTACCATCGTGACCGCGTTATCACTAGCTAAGTCCAAGGGTGTTCATAGTAATGTGGAATCTGAAAGAAGGACAAGGGACGAACAGAAATCACATATAAGGCTCATAAGTGATGGGGTGAGTGTGCTTAACAACACAAACCGCAAATAGTCACGGAATATCACTTGGAGTAAATGTGGTAGATATGTGGAGCGAAGGATATATGACCTTACCCCGGGAGGTCCTCTAGATAGTGAATTCCAAAGAGTCTTTAAAACAGTGATGGTACCACTAGTCAAAACAAGTTTACTAGAGGAAGTCAGCAGAGGTCATAGTAGTGAGGAAGCTTCTGTAATGGAAGTGGAGCGAAGGACCGAATCAAATCGAAGTTTCTAGACTTCATAAATGTAGAGATATCTCATGCAGTAGATAGCCAGTTAGATAGGTACATCGATAGGGCTAGAGATATCTTAGCGAAAGATTAGAAAAGGGAACGAATTATGTCTAAGTTACTTGAAGAAATATTAAGTGACGACAACATAGCTAAAGCTATCAAAGTCGTCAAATCAAGAAAAGGAGCTAGTGGTATCGACCATATGAGCACTGATGAATTAGATGATTACTTTAAAGATAACTTATCTATCATCAAAGACCTCATAAGGAAAAGAAAGTACAAACCGCTTCCGGTAAAAAGAGTTGAGATACCAAAACCTGATGGCTCTAAAAGACCACTAGGTATTCCTTGTGTCAAAGACCGAGTCCTGCAACAAGCTATCTATCAAGTATTATCACCGATGTGTGAAAAAGTCTTTAGTGATAGTTCCTATGGTTTTAGACCTAACAGGTCATGTGAAAACGCAATTATCAAGACATTAGAATACTTCAATGATGGTTATGATTGGCTAGTCGATTTAGACCTATCTAAATTTTTCGACAACGTCGACCAAAACATTCTTATGATACTGGTCCATGACATCATTAAGGATGGCGATACGGAATCGCTTATCAGAAAATTTCTCATAAGCGGTGTGAGTATCGGTGGAACCATCCTTGATACGACAAAAGGGACACCGCAAGGTGGCAACTTGTCACCACTCTTAGCTAATATCTACCTTAATCAATTTGATAGGGAACTAGAAAGAAGAGGCCTTCACTTTACAAGATATGCCGATGATTGCGTCATCTGTCTTAAAAGCGAGGTAGCAGCGAATAGAGTGATGAAAAGTGTCACCAAATGGTTAAAAGAAAAGCTTAGGGTCGAAGTCAATGTCACTAAGACCAAAGTAGCTAGACCACAAGGTATCAAATATCTTGGTTTTGGCTTCTACAAGAGAGAGGATGGTACATATCGACCAAAACCACATATCAAATCGATTGAAAAGCTTAAGTTCAAACTCAAACAATTGACCATCAGAAGATATTCATCATCTATCTTATCCAGGATTGAGAGAATAAACATGGTCACAAGAGGTTGGATAAACTACTTTCGAATATGTGATATGAAAGGGTGGATGGAAAAGATGGACAGACATCTGCGCTTTAGACTTAGGATGATTATTTGGAAACAATGGAAAACACCACAAAATAGAGTTAGACAACTCCGTAAATGTGGTTTCCCAGAATGGATGGCAAGAGCATATGGCAATTCACGCAAAGGTATTGCCAGATGTGCTTCTACTTTTATGTTGAGAGCCATAACCATTGAAACATTAAATAAAAGTGGTCTCGTATCTCTACTTGACCACTATAACTTAGTACATATCTATTAAAGATTTGAAACCGCCCATTACGGATCCGTACGATGGGTGGTGTGAGAGGTCGGAACTTCAAAGATTACTTGAAGTTCCTCCTACTCGATTTTGCAATAATAAAACTTTTTGTAATTAAGTTTCAACTTGTTTTGAAAGCCACATTATTTTTTAGCATTTGGATATAATTAAAATAAAGAAATAAAGGAGAAGAATGATGAGAATTTTAATTGGAGGATTTATTGCTGAATCTAATGCTAGTGTTGATAAGCTTACAGAAATTCAGGATTTTATGATTACGACAGGTGAAGCTTGTGCCGACGTACTGTATGTAAAGGATTTGGCTAAAGAGCTTAATATTGAATTAGTACCTGCTCTTGTAGCTGATGGTAGAGGTGGAGGACCTGTTACTGCTGAGGCATTTGATTATATTTTATCCCAGTTTAAAATGCATGTAAAAAAGCATGCACATGATGTTGATGGAATGTTTTTTTTCTTTCATGGTGCAAGCAATGTAGTAGATTTGGAAGGTGGATCAGGAGATCATGCTTTAGTAAAAGAAATACGTAAAATTGTTGGTAAATATATGCCAATTGCTTGCGTTGATGATCCTCATGGAAATGTTTCGCAAGAAATGGTTGATAATCTTAATATTTTACGATGCTTTAGACATTCACCACATACCGACAGAGCCCAGGCACATCAAACTGTATTTAGATGTTTAGTTGATCTTATAAATAATAGACGAATCATCCAACCTTCTTATATCAAAGTACCAATTCTTTTGGGTGGAGAAAGAAGTGTTTCAACAGATGAACCATTAGTTTCTATCAATAAATTGCTTGATCAAATTGAAGCAGATCCAAGGATCATGTGCTGTTCATATCATATTGGTTATTTACGGCATGATTGTGATAAATGTGGAGCTGCAGTTTGTGTTGTTCCATATATGCCAGAAGATAAAGATTACGCGGATCAAAAGGCTAAAGAAATATATGATTTTGTATGGGCTAGACACAAAGAATTCCATTTTACCGGATATGCAGATGAACCAGATAAAGCATTAGAAGCAATGATGAATACCGAAGGAGGCCAAGTATTCTTAACAGATTCAGGTGATAATGTTACAGCTGGCGCAAATGGATTAAATACTTATGTTCTAAGACAAGTATTAGCAATTGAAGATTATAAAGATAAGAACATCTTAATAGCAGGTATAAATCATAAGGACTTATTTGATAATTATTTGCAAGCTAAGAATGTTGGTGATAAAGTTGAATTTGATTTAGGTGTAAATAAAAATGATTTATCCGCTCCGGTTCATTTAAAAGGAGAAATTATTTCAATGGGAGATTTACATCATCATTATCATTCTGAACCTGTTGTTGGCAGATGCGCTACTATAAAACTAAATGATATTCCTGTTACGGTAATTATAGAAAATTTTCCGGTTTCTTTTGCAGAAAAGTATCAATATGATTGTGCTAATGTTGATATTGATAAATATAATTTTATTATTGTAAAACAAGGATATTTATATCCTGAATTAAAAAGTCGTGCCAAGAACTTTGTAATGTCATTAACTGATGGCGTAACGATGCAAAGAACAGAACGCTTAGTCTATAAGCAGGTCATGCGTCCGATATATCCATTAGACAATATTTAATTAATAATGTTAACGCCTTTCGAGGCGTTTACATTATTTTAAACACAAGAAAAGGAGAAAATGAATGAGTTATCCAAAAGATTTTTTATGGGGTGGAGCAACTGCCGCCTATCAATGTGAAGGAGCATGGAATGAAGATGGTAAAGGTGTGGGTGAATGGGATGTATTTTGCCATGAATCATCTTTGAACATTAATCATGTAACTGGAGATGTAAGCTGTGATTTTTATCCTTACGAGGGTGGTTCAACTTCGCTTACTACTATGGTTCCGCCAAAATTTGTTGCGGGAGACATGAAAAAAGCACTTGAAAAGATGGGAACTGAAGAGGGAATAGAAGAGTTCCGTCAATTAAGTTCTCAGACTTTTGACGATTGGGATAATTTTGCGATTACTTTAGGCTGGGATCGAATTTTAATTTCAGGTGTAACCAAGTCGCATAACCGTAAATATATTAATAAAAATGTGGCTGAATGTGCAAAAGAGTTCGGATTTAAGGATGATGCCGAGTTTGTTTGCAAGCTGCTGCATGATGAAGACGGTAATGTTGCCATCATTAATTTGAGTATGTGCCAGGATGATATAGATACTGTAGCAAAACTGCCGTATTCAACTATAATTTCTGACGCAATTTATGCTGATACCGACACTACGCATCCTAGAATGTATGGTGCTTTCCCTAAAGCAATTCGTGAATACGTAGTTGAAAGAAAGATGCTTTCTTTAGAGCAGACAGTCAATAAAATGACGGCATTGCCGGCTTCAAGAATGAAACTTCAAGATCGCGGCTTGCTAAAAGAAGGTTACTTTGCTGACGTTAATGTTTTTGATTTG
>CASGCC010000008.1 GCA_949299585.1 uncultured Bacillota bacterium
AATTTTTCAGATTCGATCAATGAAACTTGTACGTTTCCATGTGGATCTCTTTCTAAGAATAATTGCTGTTGGATGGTTTCAGGAAGGATAGCGAATACTTCCATTGATTCTTTGGTCAAACCGTTTTCGATGAAAGCATATTTATCTTTCCAGGTAGGAAGTTCATTGAAAGCATCTGCTTTGCTGCCTGCTAATAATTCATTGATCTCATGGATCAATACGGAGAATTCAGGAACGAATTCAACTACGCCTTCAGGAATGATCGCTACGCCAAAGTTCATGCCATTAGCAGCACGATTAGCAACAGAATCAGCGATATAATCAGCAATCTGTGATAAAGACATCTTCTTTGCAGATACTTCTTCCGAGATCAAGCAGATGTTTGGTTGGGTTTCTAAAGCACATTCCAAAGCAACATGTGATGCTGAACGTCCCATAACTTTGATGAAGTGCCAATATTTTTTAGCTGAGTTAGCATCTCTTTCGATGTTACCGATGATTTCGCTGTAAGTTTTGGTTGCAGTATCGAAACCGAATGAACATTCGATGTCCTCATTCTTTAAATCACCATCAATCGTTTTTGGACAACCAATAACTTGTACACCAGTATCATGAGCTGCGAAGTATTCAGCTAGAACAGCAGCGTTGGTATTTGAATCGTCACCACCGATGATAACGATTGCCGTGATGCCATGTTTTTTACAAACTTCAGCAACGATAGCGAATTGTTCTTGGGTTTCTAATTTTGTACGGCCAGAACCGATGATATCAAAACCGCCAGTATTGCGGTATTCGTTGATATATTCGTCATCAAAGATCAAATAATCGTCATTGATCAAACCGATAGGACCATTTTTGAAACCGTATAGGACATTTTCCTTGTTAGTGGCTTTTAAAGCGTCATATAAACCGCAGATAACATTGTGTCCGCCTGGAGCTTGACCACCTGAAAGGATGACACCAACAACTTGTTTCTTTGTTGCAGAAGTGTTTTGGCCTTTTTCAAAGGTAATTTCTTTCTTGCCATAAGTATTTGGGAATAAAGCTTTGATCTTGTCTTGATCAGCTACGCTTTGAGTTTCTTCGCCTTCTTTGACACAGATGTCGGCAATGCCGTTTCTTAACATGCCAGGAAGTTTTGGAGCATACTCATATCTTGCTTTTTGCAGTGATGAAATTTTCATATTCAGTCTCCTTTACATACGTCTAAATTTTAAGATATTTCCTTTAAAAAGTAAACCTTTATTAGTTTATTGCGTATAATAATGACAAAGTATTGACTTGTACCTTGCGTATATCGTTATGATATGTTCAAAGGAGTGATCAAGATGTTATTAAAAGATGTTGCTGAGCAATTGCACATGACCAAAAGAGCGATAAAACTATATGAGGAAAAAGGTCTTATAAAAGTTCAAAAAGATGAAAATGGCTATCGTAATTATCATACGGAAGATATCGAAACTTTGCATAAGATCTCGATATATCGCAAGCTGGGCATTTCGTTGAAAGATATCAAAAGATTATTAAATGCCGATGATGATCGTTTATTGAAGGATATCCATGCTCAAAAGCAGCAAGAACTGATCTTAAGGCAGCATGAGGTAGAAGAATTAAGCAGTTTTATCCAGAATAAAGATTATCAAAGCTTAGATATGGCACTGGATTATCAAGATATAGCCAAGGAAATATCTTCGCTTTTGCCAGGAGCGTGGGGCGAATATCTTAGGTGGCATTTTATGCCTTTTTTGCAGATATCCATCCATTCTGAACAACAGCGTAAGGCCTTAGATGATATCTTAAAATTTTGTGATGATACAACGGTAAAAATTCCTTTATTGATGGGGTTAAGCGTAAAGCTATATTCGCCGTTGATAAAACCCACGAGTGCTGAAGCAATGATAGCACGATATCGTGATATTTCGGAAGAAAAGTATCAGCAATTAAAGCAGCAAGTGTTAAAGGGCGCAAAAATAAAGATGGGAATCATGAAATATCATCCAATAATGATGTCGCAGCGTAAATTAATGCGCAACCTGCAAGCTTGTGGATACAATGATATCTTCATCCCTAATCTAATGAAGCTTTCGCCTCTCTATGCTGAATATAAACAGGCATTTGATAGTGTTAATGAACGTATTTGTTTGGAATTGGGCTTATATTATGATAGCAACTTTAATTTATGCATGAAAAAGCCTGATGATAAGCAATAAGTTAACGCTTTTAACAGAATATATATTATAATAAAGCTATTAGAAATGAGGAAGACATATGATCATAGCCTTTGATATGGATGGTACCTTGCTGAATAGCAAAAAAGAAATAACCCCGCTTACCCTTCAAGTATTAAAAACCTTAAAAGCAGCTGGTCATTATTTGATACCATGTACAGGGCGCTCTTTGCAAGGCCTGCCTGCCGTATTGCTTGAGGAGGGGCTATGTAGCTATGGGATCTTAAGCAATGGAGCGATCATCTATGATATCTTAAATGATCATCCTATCTTTACATCATATTTTGAGCCAGAAGAATTTGTGCGGATCATCGATTTTTTGGCGCCCTATAAAGCAGATATCGATTACAATGCTGATGGCAAGGTGTTTAGCGACCGCGATAGTTGGGAACATTTAGAGCGTTATCATATCCAAGAAGAATTAAAGCCTATGATCAAAAACAGCCGTACGTTAGTTGATGATATTCGTGAAGATATCTTGCAGCATAAACGAAAGGTTAATCGTGCTAATTTATTTTTTGAAGATCTGGATCTGCGAAAAAAATTATTTGATATGCGCGAACAATTAGCGTTTGATCTTACGACATCGGTACCTGGCAATGGTGAATTGACTAAAAAGGGGATCAATAAAGGCTTTGCAATCAGCTTCATGTGTGACTATCTTCATCTAAGCCATGATGAAGTGATATTTTTTGGCGATGCAGATAATGATAAAGAAGCTCTAGCTTTAGACATTCATGCTGTATTGATGTGCAATGGCGATATGAGCTTGCGTAAGCTAACAGACCATATGACCAAGGAAGATAACGATCATGATGGCTTGGCTCGTTATTTGATAAGATACTTTGGTTTGTCGCTATAGCAAGGCAATGATATCATGAAGATGCCAGATAAGATCGAAGCTTGGATGCTAGGGTGCTGTGGGGTCTTATGCTTGTGTTGTACAGCGTTTTTGAAAAATAGTTGTTCAGGCTGTCAAAATATAAATGAAGCTGCAAAACGAAGAAGCTGTCAAAACTGTCGTAAAAAAGCCTGTGCATATGCTCAAGGATTACATTATTGTTATGAATGTACTAAATTTCCTTGTCATTTATTGAAAGATTTGGATCGTCGCTATCGTATAAAATATGGTTTATCGCCAATCGATGATGGGAAACAAGCGCAAATTGATCTTATGAAAATGCTCGAAGAAAAGCGCGTTAAATATAGCTGCAGCTGCCAAGGTATCATCGATCAATATACCTCATGTTGCAGCGAATGTCAGAAAGGAAAATGACATGAAAATGTTCGATAAAGACATCCTTGAATTTAAAAAGTTGCGGAAAATAACCGGAAATATGCTTATTTTCAAATGCAGATGATCTGGCGGCTGGTAAATGATCCTTTGCATCAGGATCATATCCTGCGCTATCTAATCGGCAGCATAACTTCTTATGAGAATACCTTAATAGCATGCAAAGAAGCAATTGAAAAGGCAGCACAAATGATAGAAAAATGGCCAAAGGTTGAATAAAAAAGCAGAATTGCTTCGTATTAAATAAAAAGGGGAGATATCATGCGGACAGAAGAGGAATTGAATCAAGCTATCGATACCTATGCTGATATGGTTAAACGAATCTGCATGGTTCATCTAAAAAATAAGGCGGATATGGAAGATATCTTTCAAAATGTGTTTCTGAAATATTATGAAGATGATACGATATTTGCTAATGATGAACATGAAAAAGCTTGGCTGATCAGGGTAACGATTAATGCCTGCAAGGATCTATTAAAAAGTTTTTTTCATAGCCGGATGGTGCCTATTGATGATTTTTTAAATGTTCAAATGGAAATTCCTCGTGATAAACAAAATTATGAGGTTTTGTCAAAGGTCTTAAGTTTGCCAACTAAATATAAAAATGTAATTTATTTATACTATTATGAAGAATATTCTGTGGAAAAGATCGCTGAAATTTTACGAAAAAAACCGGCATCGGTTTATACCTTGCTGCAAAGAGGTCGAAAATTATTAAAAGATATCATCGAAAAGGAGGAATATTGATGTTAACTTATCGCTATGATACGCAACTATTGATCGAAGGAAAAGATTTAAGTGAGGATACGATCCATGATCATATCATGGAGAATTTTGATGGTGATTGCCTATTAGCTGTAGGCGATGACGAAATGATCAAGATCCATTTTCATACCAATGAGCCATGGAAAGTATTAGAATATTGCGCTACCTTAGGTGAAATTTATGATATCGTGATCGAAGATATGGACCGACAGGCTCGAGGATTGAAGGGATAGATCTTGAACATTAATTATTTCAAGTGGCAAAAGCCAATCATCGTAATGATCATCATCGTAGGAATGATCATTGGCACTGTTGATGATTATGGTATTTCAAAACTATTGTATCAGCAAGATAATGCTTTTGCTGCTTTTTTTGCTGCTTATGGGCAATTGCCTTTTAATCTTGGCTTTGTCGTATGCGGAACGATGCTATTGATGATAGCGCAAGCCGATCAGAAGAATAAGGTGGGACTGAAATGTGCCGGTCTTTTTTTGAATTTATTTGGCTTGATCATTTGTACGATATCGCCGTTAAGCTATCTAAAAGGCTTATCTTTGGGGGCTTCTTTCATCATAAGCTTGCTGTTAAGCCTAAGCTGTATTTGCATGACCTTGGTTTATCTAAAGGACGCGAAACCCAGCCAAATGTGGTGTTATGTAAAATTTGCATTGACCGTATTGATCGGACAACTTATCGTGATCAATGGAATCAAATTATTTTGGGGCAGACCACGGATGCGAATGATAACAGTACAGGATGATGCTTATTTTGTACCATGGTATCGTTTTGATAGGCCATTGCGCTCATTGCTTTTAAGTCAAGGTGTTCCGTTGGAGGAGCTTAAATCTTTTCCTAGTGGGCATACGGCAGCCGCAAGCTGTATCTTATTATATTCATTGCTGCCATTGGTAAAAAATAAAGATAATAGCAAGCTTGCTGATCGCTTGTTGATCTTAGGCTTAGGGTATATCTTGATCGTCGCAATTTCTCGGATCATCGCTGGAGCACATTTTGTCAGTGACGTAACGGCTGGTTTTGCTTTTTGCATGTTGGTAATTTATCTAGCTTATCGTAAGTTTTATGTTTTAACAGCAATTGTCGATAAAAAGCTATGATGATGTGATATACTAGACTAGTTTAATAGGGGATATGAAGATGAAACGCTTGTCTAATAAGCTGATAATAAGCATAATTGTTTTTTTTGTGTGCCAGTTCATTTCGATGATCATTATCTTTGTGCCAGTAGTAAATAAAAGCTTACAATTGATCTTTTTTGAAGCAGTGCTATTATTGGCATTTTCTGTTATCGGAGATATCTGTGCCTTTTTTATCATTCGCCGATTAGAGGTCCAGCTTGATGATGAGGTCCAGATGCAAAAAATTGCTAAGCTAAATAAATTTAATGATGAATTTTTTGAGTTTGCTTTTTTGCAGCAACGTAATATTCGCTTTTTTTATCATGATCTAAATAACCATATCATTACCTTGGATATCTTGAAAAAACAAGGCAAAGAAAAAGAGATCGCAGAATACAATGCTTTGATCAAAGAACGTTATCAAAAAATAATACCGGCTTTTAAAACGGGAAATTATTTTGCGGATATCATTTGTCAGTTTTGTTATGAAGAATATAATTGTCGATTAAAGGTGCATGGTAATCTTAATGATCGTGATCTTAAGAAAATGTTGGGCTTTGTGCAGCTGATCATGCCAAATTGTCAAGATAAGGAAGTTGTGATCGATGTTGATGAGGTCAAAACAAGCTTTCTTTTGCCTTATCTTGATGATGAAATAAAAACGCAGGCAGATCTATGCGGTTATGAGGTTGCTTTGCAATGCTGAACTTTTTATTAAATGCCATACCGCTTTCCTTCATGTGGGGATATTTTTTTAATGAAGTATTGCCGATAGCATATAGCAAGCAAAAAGATTATTGGGGCTTGACCTTCTTTTATTTTGTCCATGTTTTTATCGTTATGGGGGTAATTGATTATCCCGGTGGGCCTAATGATCAGCCCTTTATTCGTATGCTTTTTGCTTTGCTGATTTCCATTACCTTTTTGAAGTTTTTTAAAAAAGCAAAGCTTAGTGAAGTTTTATATTATCAATTCATCCAATTATTGATGGCTCTTGTTTGTGAGATCTTAGCCATGACCTTGACGATGTTTGTCACAAATTTTGATCAAAGCATTTATGAAAATCTGATCAATGATAATTTATTAACTTATATGCTTAATGATTTGTTATATATGTTGGCGATAAATATCTTCTTGTCACTACGTAAGAAAAATTGTTATCCGCATAAAAAAATGTTGTTGTTGATCATGATTTGTTACCAGTTCATGCTTTTATATTTGATATCTTTTGATATGATATTTGGTCAGCGTATCAATCTCATGGTGATCATCTGTTATTTGCTCATCTTGGTCATCGTGGATATTGTGGCATTTAGGATCATCGTGCGTCTTTATCAAGGAATGAAAAAAGAAAAATATCTGATCATGGAAACAATGGTTGGAAAACAAATGCAAGAACAATTTGAGCGTTTGTTTACCAAACAGCAGGTCATGGAAAAGATCTATCAGGAAATAGTTAATGAAGATATTGATGATGTGGCTTTAACAAGTTATCGTGAAGATCTTAAGGCCATAAGAAACCATTTGTATTGTGATAATCCTGCAATCAATGCCATGATCGATCATTATTGGATGCTGTGTAATGATAGCAAGATCCGTTTAAATGTTGATTTTAAAGGGACCCTGCCGATAGATATCAATGTTTATGATATAAATACCCTTATCAGCAATTGTTTGCAAAATGCTTATGAAGAGTGCAATGGCAACAAACATAGCATTATCGATCTGACGATCATCTGCAAAGATCAGCTTATGATGATAGATTGCCGCAATACGCTTAATCATGATCATAAAATGAAAAAAGATAAAAAAATTTCGGGGCAAGGATTAAAGATCGTTAAAAGCGTCGTAGATAAATATGGCGGCTTGTTTAATTTTGACTTGGAAGATGATAGGGCAAAAGTAAATATTTCTTTGACCTTAAACGCTATCGCTAAGGAGAGTGCATGATCATGGCAGTATATGCCAGCAATCAATTGGTCCTTATGTTGTTATGGGCTTATTACTATACATTTAAGCTGCCGATGCGTTGGTCATGGAAAAAGGATCTTGCGGCATTATATGTTGGTTTTTTGATCCATTGTTTTTTATCGCTAGCTATCTTTGGCTATCCAGGAAATCCAAATGATTTGCCATATACCCGCATGATATATAGTTATGTTACTGAAATTATCATGCTTTTGATCGTAAAAAAGGCAGGTATCAAAGAAATACTTATTGCTAGTGGATGGCAGCTAGTGTTTTCTTCGCTGTCGGAATTGATAGCGATGAGCATGATCGTGCTTTTTAACAACTTTGATCTGCAAAGGATCGGGCCAGAAATAAATGTTTCCGTGGAAACTAGCATCTTAAATGATCTGGTCTTCATCTTAGAAGTAGAAATATTTTTCCGTTATGGCAAGAAGCATCACCTAGGTAAACGTAATAATTTATTTATGATCATATTATTGTTGCTTTGTTATCAATTTATGATGGCATATCTGATGATCTATCAGATTTTAGCATCAAGACCACATCTTGTAGTGTTCATCAGCAGCTTGATCTTGATCATCTTATTAGATCTAGGTATGATCAGGGTTGTTTTTCAGACTTATCAGAGCATGAAAAAGGAAAAAATGCTTTTCATGGAAACAAAGATCGATCAGCAGATCCAAGAGCAGTTTTCTTTGTTGTTTGATAAGCAGCAGATAATGGAAGAAATCTATCAGGAGATCGTTAGGAAACAAGAACTACAAGCAGATGATCTAAAGGCATATAAAATGGAATTGCAAGAAATTCGTAATAAGCTTTATTGTGATGATCCTGCGATCAATGCTTTGCTTAATCATTATCATACGTTATGCGAAAAGGGCAAGATAGCTTTTACGATAAATATCAAAGGTGAGCTGAAAGCTCAAATAAATGAGTATGATCTAAATAGCTTGTTGGCTAACATCTTGCAAAATGCTTATGAAGAATGTCATGGAAATGATCAAATGTGGATTAAGTTAGAAATCGTTAAACAAGAAAAATTATTGTTTATCCGCTGTCAAAATACCTTGAATCCATTTAAACAAGCGATCAGATATAAAAAGATCTCTGGTCAAGGCAAGAAGATCATCCAAGCAATCGTAGCTAAATATCAAGGTTATGCGGAATTTAAGATAGAAGATGATATTGCTATAGCCTCGATCGATATGACCATATAAAAATGCGTAGCTTTGAGCTACGCATGCTATTTTTTTAAGAAATATGAAGTTAAATAGCTGTTTACATTATTACGATATTTTCTAGATACAGGTATTAGTTTTTTATTGATCATCAAGATATCGTTGTTATGGATCTCTTTGATATAGTCGATGTTTATGATATATGCGCGATGAGTTTGAACAAAGTTATCCGGCAAAAGCGGCAAATAATCATCAAATGAAGCATATGTATCTAAAAATAAATCATTCGTATTTTTTATATGGTTAATATCATTTGCAGGTAGATAGCGGACGATATCTTTGCAATAAAATTTGATCTTGCGAAGGTCTTTTTCTAAGCAGATGATATCATTGATAGCAACGATGGTTTGACGGCGATTAAAGGGTATAGAAAGGGAATTAACCTGATTGTTTTGGGCATTTATCGTTTTTAAGGCCTTATTTATCGCGTTTTTTAGATGTATTTCCATATCATCTTTTAAAACATAATAAATATGATCATAAAGATATGCTTCTTGAAAATATTGGATATAAGAAGTTAAGAAAATGATCTGAGTGTCAAAAGAAATAGCTGAACATTGGCGGGCGAAAGCAAGCCCATTGCGATGCTCGTTTTCATATTTGATATCTAAGATCAAGATATCAAAGTGATGTTTCAGCATATGTTCTTCTAATTTAGATAAGCTATCAAAAACTTGAATATCATGGGCGATGGCCTTAACGTTCAAAAGCGAACTAACAAAGCTATGTGCTGATTGTAATTGATAAACATTATCATCACAAATTGCGATATTGATCATATGTGCTCCCCCTTAAGCCTATGCAAACATATTTTAATATAAAATATGTAACGATTGACGTAAAATGTAATAAATAACAAATAAAGCGTAATTAAAAGTGTTCTGTATTTATGGAACAGCACAGATAAAAGATCTATTAGCACGATTATCAACAAAGTATTATAATTATGGCAGAAAGAGGGGATGATATTGGAAACAAATGATAAGACGATATTGATGACGACAGAGTCAGTAAAAAAATTGATCAATCATCTTGCGGTGCCAACGATCATGAGCATGCTCATAACATCAATTTATAATATGGCTGACACTTTTTTTGTCGCAAAGATCGATAAATCAGCAACTGCGGCCGTTGGCGTAGTGTTTGCGATCATGGCTTTGATCCAAGCAATCGGTTTTTTTTGCGGACATGGATCAGGTAATTTTATGTCAAGGATGCTAGGTGCCAATAAAAAGGATGAAGCAAAGAAAATGGCGGTTACTGGCTTTGTACTAGCTTTTTGCTTTGGTAGCATCTTGATGATCTTAGGTTTATTTTTTTTGGAACCTTTAGCAGTAGTTTTAGGAAGTACCAAGACGATGATGCCATATAGCACTGCATACTTGCAATGGATATTGGTAGGCGCACCGTTTATGTGTGCATCATTGGTCATGAATAATCAATTGCGTTTTCAAGGCAATGCTTTTTTCGCAATGATCGGAATCACCTCTGGGGGCATATTGAATATCATCCTTGATCCATTATTTATTTTTGGTTTGAACTTAGGAATTGCGGGTGCTGCAATCGCAACGATCATCTCTCAAGCTGTTTCTTTTGTGATCTTGCTGATTGGTATCTTTAAAAGTGATTCGTTAAATTATCACCTGAAAAATGTGGCGATCAATAAATATTATCTATCGCAAATGGTAAGAGGCGGTTTTCCAAGTCTTTGCCGACAAGGAATTGGCGGAATATCAACAGCGATCTTAAACATTTGTACTGGGCCATATGGTGATGCGGCTATCGCTGGGGTTTCGATCGTTACGCGCTTGATGCAGTTTTTTTATTCGGTGGTTATTGGGTTCGGTCAAGGATTTCAGCCGGTCTGCGGATATAATTATGGAGCTAAAAAGTATGAGCGTGTAAAAGAGGGCTTTATCTATTCGGTACAGATCGGAACGATATTTTGTATATTGGTAACGATCATCGCCTTGCTTTTTGCTCCGCAGATCATTACTTTTATTCAGGGCAATGAAGCAGAAGTTATCAAAGTTGGTACATGGACCTTGCGTTTTCAGGCATTGGTATTTCCTTTGATGGCTTTTGTGACCATGGCAAATATGATGCTACAGGTTGCTGGTAAGGCGGTACAAGCATCTATTTTGGCATCTTCGCGCCAAGGAATCATCTTGATACCTTGTGTTGTGATATTACCTTTGTTTTTAGGGGTCTTAGGTATTGAAATGTCACAAATGGTTTCTGACGTTATTTCTTTTGGAATTGCTATTCCTTTGGTTAAGGGCTTTTTCAAGGAAATGGATGTTTCCGTAAAAGGCTTATCATGATGATAAGTCTTTTTTCGTACGTTGATTTGCTAAAAATTAAGTTATAAAATAAAGATATCATTTTAGATATTAGGAGGGAAAATATGCAGTACGATTTTACATCAATAATTGATAGAGTAAATAAAGATGCCAAAGCAGTGGAAATGCCTTTGCATGAAGGTTTTTTAGGCGCAAAGGTAAAAGAAGGATTTAGCATCATTCCTATGTGGGTAGCGGATATGAATTTTGCTACCTTGCCCGATATTTGTGACGCCATCGTTGCAAGGGCCAAACATCCAACATTTGGTTATTATGATTATCGTAAGGAATATTACGATGCCATCATCAGTTGGCATAAAGCACGTTATGGGGTTGATGATCTAAAAGCAGAATATATCGGATATGAAAACGGGGTACTAGGTGGCGTTGCCAGTGCTTTACGGGTTTTATGCTCTTATGGCGATAATATCTTGATCCAGTCACCAACTTATATTGGTTTTAGCAAGACCTGTGCAGATAATGGTTACAATCTTATTGAAAACCCAATGATCCAGGATGAAAAAGGTATTTGGCGCCTTGATTATGAAGATGCTGAAAAAAAGATCGAACAATACAATATCCATACAGCGATCATCTGCTCTCCGCATAATCCGCTGGGAAGAGTATGGGAAAAAGAAGAATTGGCACGATTGATGGATATTTATCGTCGTCATGATGTGTATGTCATTTCGGATGAGATCTGGGCGGATCTAATCATGCCTGGCAAAATTCATGTTCCAACTCATTCTATTAGTGAGGATGCCAAGATGAGGACCATTTCTTTATATGCTCCAAGCAAAACTTTTAATCTTGCGGGCTTGATCGGTTCTTATCATGTCATTTATAACGATTATCTACGGGCAAGGATCGAAAAAGAAAGTCGAAGGACCCATTATAATTCGATGAATGTCTTGAGCATGCATGCTTTGATTGCCGCCTACCAAGAAAATGGGCAGATCTGGATCGATGAGCTAAAGGAAGTATTAAAAGAAAATATAGATTATGCATGTAAATATATCAATGATAATTTTGCTGGCGTAAAGGTTACAAAACCGGAAGGCACATATATGTTATTTATCGATTGTACGGAATATTGTCAAAAAGCTGGCATTACGATCGATGAATTGCAAAAATTAGGGGTTGAACATGGCGTGATATGGCAGGATGGCCGTCCTTTCCATGGCCCTTGCCATATCCGGATGAATTTAGCATTGCCACATGCTTTGGTGATCGAAGCTTTTGATAGGCTAAATAGATATGTCTTTAAATGATTTCTTCAATAAATATGGAAAATATATAGCTGGAATAATAATTATGATGATGTTATCTTGATACCAGAAATGAAGGGAGCAAGAAATGAAAGAATTTCCTAAAAATTTTTTATGGGGCGGAGCTACAGCAGCCAATCAGTTTGAAGGCGGTTGGAAAGAAGGCGGAAAAGGTATTTCTGTTTCTGATGTAGCAATGTTCAAAGAACTTAAAACTGAAAAAGATCTTAATGATGTTCATGCTAATTGTGATATCACCGATGAGATGATCGATGCCGCATTGCAAAGCGATGATGAGACCATCTATCCTAAAAGACATGGTATAGATTTTTATCATCACTATAAAGAAGATATCGCTTTGCTTGCAGGTATGGGATTCAAGGTTTATAGGATGTCGATCGCATGGAGCAGGATCTTTCCGCGTGGAGATGAAAATGAACCTAATGAAGCTGGTCTGCAATTTTATGATAATGTATTTGATGAATGCTTAAAATATGGCATGCAACCGTTGGTCACGATGTCTCATTATGAACCGCCTTTAGCTTTTGCTAGAGAGTATAATGGTTGGTATGATCGTCGTTCCATTGATTTTTTCTGTAATTATGTGGATGTAATTACCAAAAGATATAAAGAAAAAGTGAAATTATGGCTGACATTTAATGAAATTGATTCGATCATTCGTCATCCGTTTATGACCGGTGGTTTGATCGAATCACGGTTTTCACCTGATAAATTTGAAGAGGTTTGTTTTCAAGCCATGCATCATCAATTTGTTGCTAGTGCATTAGCGGTGAAGATCACGCATGAAAATATTCCTGATGCTAAAGTTGGCTGTATGTTGACCAAATTGACATATTATCCTTATACCTGTAAACCAGAGGATATCTTGGAAGCTCAACAAAAGATGCGTTCAATATATTGTTACAGCGATACGCAGGTGCATGGTGAGTATCCGGCATATTTGCTAGCAATGTATAAAAATAAAGGCTTTGATATCAAGATGACCAAGGAAGATCTAGAAATCATGAAAGCTTATCCGGTAGATTTCATCTCCTTTAGTTATTATTCGTCAAGCTGTGTTGCTAAGCAGGCAGATGGATTAGAGGTGACTGCAGGAAACACGATCACAGCGATCAAAAATCCATATCTCCCTAGTTCACAATGGGGCTGGCAGATCGATCCAATTGGCTTGCGCGTTTCATTGGTTGATCTATATGATCGTTATCGTAAACCACTGTTTGTCGTCGAAAATGGTTTAGGAGCGAGAGATACGGTTGAAGAAGATGGTACGATCAATGATGATTATCGTATCGATTATTTACAAAAACATATCATCGAAATGTATAAGGCCATTGAAGAAGATGGTGTTGAAATGATGGGATATACGACATGGGCGCCGATCGACCTTATCAGCAATTCAACAAATCAAATGTCGAAACGCTATGGTTTCATCTACGTAGATGTTGATGATCATGGACAGGGAACTTATAAAAGGTCAAAGAAAAAATCATATGATTGGTACAAACAGGTAATTGCTACCAATGGGGCATCAATTCTAAACGCAAAGCAAGGGTAAAACCTTGTTTTTTACATTTTCCAAAATGATTATGGAAAATATTCATATGGATTTTTATGTAAGCAGATGATACATTTTATAAGGGAAAGTGCATATATGAAAGAAGATAGAATAATAAAGATCATATCAAATTTAAATGATAAAGAATTTGTTACCTCTGAAGAATTAGCCGCTGAATTAAATGTTTCCAGCAAAACGATCAGAAATGAAATCAAGAATATCAATAATGATTTGGAGCTGTATGGCGCTTATATCGAAATAAAGCCAAAACATGGGTGTCGCTTGATCGTTGAGGATGCTGATGCTTTTGCTAGTTATTGGCATGAACTAACAAATAATGAAGAAAACAACATTCCAAGCAATGCTAAAGAGCGGGTGGAATTTTTGTTAGAACATCTATTGACTACTGATGAATGGGTCAAAATGGAAGAATTGTGTGATTCATTATACATATCGCAGTCAAGTCTTTCACTAAATCTTAAAGAAGTTAGAAAATATTTGGATGAGTATAATATAACCTTATTATCAAGACCGGGATATGGGTTGAAGGTTCAAGGTAGTGAATTCGATATTCGCTTATGCCTAGCAAATTTAAATTTTGAAAATCGGGATGAATTGCCAAACGCTTTTTTAGCGGATAAACAACAGGTGCTATATAATATAAGAAGCATTCTTTATAGAACTTTTCAAAAATATAATTATCATATGGCAGATTTTTCTTTTGAAAATCTTGTTATTCATATTTTTATTGCTTTGTATCGGGCAAAAGAAGGCTGTGAAGCGCAGTTATCGGCTAAGCAGCTGCAGGATCTAAAAAAGCAAGAAGAATATGAAATTGCTTGTGAGATAATCAAAGAATTGCAGGATACTTTTCATTTAGCTTTAGCTGAAGATGAAACGGGCTATATTGCGATTCATTTGGCAGCAAAAAAAATATTATCTTATCAAGAAACAGCAAGTAATGTCGTTATTTCTGATGAAATAAGCGAAATTGTAACTCATATGTTAAATGCGGTTCATGAAGCTTATCAAATTGATTTTTCTGACGATCTTGAATTAAGGATGATGCTTGCCTTGCATCTGGTTCCATTTGGGGTGCGGATGGCATATGATCTGGTACTGCATAATCCTTTGCTAGATGATATAAAAACACAATATACCTTAGCGTATAGCTTGGCAGTTGCGGCTAGCGATGTATTGCGTAAGCATTATAATAAAGTGGTTAAAGAAGATGAAATAGGATATTTTGCTTTACATTTTAATCTTGCCTTAGAACGTAAAAATCAGCAAACAGAAAAGAAAAATTTATTAGTAGTTTGTGGTACTGGCAGAGGTACAGCAAAACTGTTATTATATCGTTTTAAAGAAAAATTTGGTAAGTATTTAGACGAGATAACTACTTGTGATGCGCTTGGTATCAGCAATGTTGATTTCTCTAAAATTGATTTTATCGTAACGACCATTCCTATCAAATATCCTGTTCCTGTTCCTATCTTAGAAGTAAAGTCGTTGTTAAGCGATAATGATGTTAAAAACATTCAACGATTTCTAAATGAAGAAACTGCAACGTCAATGAATAAATATTTTTCTAAAGAATTATTTTTAACAGATATTGATGTTAATACCAAAGAAGAAGTGTTAAAATTAATGGTAGATAAGATCGAAGAGGTTCGAAGCGATATCGTTGCAGCTGATTTTTATGATGCAATCATCAAAAGGGAGCAACAAGCCGTAACAGAATTTGATAACTTAGTTGCGATCCCTCATCCTTTCAAAGCGATGAGCAAAGATACTTTTGTTTGTGTCGCAATCCTAAAAAAGCCTATTATCTGGGATAAGAAAAAGGTTCAGTTTGTTTATTTGATGTCGATGGAAGTTGATCAAGATCGCAATTTAAAAAAGTTTTATAAGATTACGAGCAAGCTTTTAGTTAATAAGACTTATATAAAAGAAATAATTCAGAAAAAAACCTATGATGATATGATGAAATTGTTTGCTGCTATTGAAAAAGATCTGGGGGAGGATTAGCATGAAAATAGTATTAACTTGCTGCATAGGAATGTCAACGAGCATGCTTGCAGAGTTGATGTCGCAAGCTAGTAATGAACATGGATTCAATGATGAAATAATGTGTATTGATAGTGAAAAATTAGAAGTTATCGATTTAGAAGCTGATGTTTTATTACTAGGTCCGCAAATCAAACATATGTATCGCAGGTTATATCGAAAATATCATGCAAAAATGCCTGTTGCCATGATTGATGCTCAAGATTATGGCTGTATGAATGGAGAAAATGTTTTGATGTTTGCCCATGCATTGTTCAAAAAACATCAAGATAATAATTTATTAGCTTCTAAAATATAGAATGGTTAAAAAACTAATCTTTGATTAGTTTTTTATTATTTCCAGAATATTAAAGGAAATTTACGACATGGATAATAAAAGAAGATTTGATAAGATATAAATGTAAAACATCCTTAAGTGCACGGAAGGAATGAAAATAGGAGGTATTATGGCAGATATTTTTGAAACTTCTTTTGGGCTTATCTTAAATGCTGGAAACTCGAAATCAAAGTCCATGATGGCTATCGAAGCTGCAAGAGAATTTGATTTTGAAGAAGCAGATAAATTAGTAAAAGAAGCCGAAGAAGATTTGAGGCTTGCACATCAGACACAAACTGATCTGATCCAAGGGGAAGCAAGAGGAGAAAAAAGCGAAGTATCAGTGATACTGGTACATTCTCAAGATCATTTGACTACGGCAATGATCATGCTTGATCAGGCAAAAGAATTTATTAATGTTTATCAAATGTTAAGCAAGATTTTATCTAAGGAGGGAAATTAATATGCGTATTATGTTAGCTTGTTGTGCAGGAATGTCAACTAGTTTAGTAGTTTCTAAGATGCAAGAAGCTGCTAAAGCACAAGGTAAAGAAGATTATAAGATCTGGGCTGTTGAACAAGGGGAAATAGAAAATGAATTAGGAAATTTTGATGTTTTATTGTTAGGCCCACAAGTGCGTCACATTTTAAGAAAAGTTAATAAGATCGTTGATGGGAAAGCACCTGTTGATGTTATCGATGCGGTTGCATATGGAAGATGTGATGGTGCTGCTGTATTAGCTCAAGCTGAGAAATTAGCAGGAGGAGAAAAATAGGATGGCAAAATTTACAGAAAAATTTGAAGATGGTTTGATGGTCATTGCTGAAAAAGTAGATGATAATAAATACTTGGGAGCAATCAAAAATGCGTTTACAACATTCATGCCATTTATCATCGTAGGTTCATTTGCAAGTTTATTTAATACATTGATTTGTTCTACTTCAACAGGATTGGCAGCGTTTATTCCAAGCTTGGCTAAAATTTCACCAGCATTTACAGCAATCAATTTTGCAACTTTATCAATCATGGCTTTACCAATCTGTTTCTTGATTGGTTTAGAAATGGCAAGAAGAAATAAAGTTCCAGAACAAATCTGTGCTATTACTGCATTGGCAGCATATATTTGTGTGGTGCCTCAATCAGTAAGCATCGTTGTAGAAGGTTTAGAAAGTGCAGTATCTGGAGCAGGTTTACCAGGCGCAGCAATTGGCGCACAAGGCTTATTTATTGCTATGATTATTTCAATTGTAGTTTCAGAAATCTTTTCTGCACTAATGAAAGTAGAAAAGATCAAAATAAAGATGCCTCCTTCAGTTCCATCGGCAATTTCTCAAAGCTTTAATACTTTGATTCCAATCTTGATTTCTTTAGTAATCGTTGGTGTTGCAGGACAATTGTTCTTCTTAGCAACTGGCTCTTATATGAACGATTGGATCTATACCGTATTGCAAGCACCGCTAGAAGCTATATTCCAAAGCCCATTAGGCGCTATTGCATTGTTCATGGTTGCGCAAGTATTCTGGTTCTTAGGAATTCATGGAAATATGATCATTACGCCTATTCGTAATCCGTTGATTGCAAGTGCAATTGCCGCAAATATTGCAACAGCTGCAGCAGGTGGCATACCTGATCAGCCTATTACATATGGTTCATTAGTTTCATTTATCGTTGTCGGAGGAGCTGGATTAGTATTATCACTGGTTATTGCTATATTGATATTCTCTAAACGTGACGATGAAAGAGCAGTTGCAAAATTAGGGTTGGTACCAGCAATTTTCGGTATCTCTGAACCTGTAGTATTTGGCTTGCCTTTGGTTTTAAATGTTACATATGTAATTCCATTCATTTTGAGTGCTGGGGTTGCAACTGGAAGCTTATTATTTGCAACTAGCATCGGTTTTGTTCCATGTAATGTAGTAGATGTTCCTTTTGGTTTCCCAATTGTGGTAAGTGCATTTATTGGACATGGTTGGCAAGGCGTAGTTCTGCAATTAATAATTCTTGCATTAGGCGTACTGCTATATACACCATTTGTATTATTATCAAATAAACAGTTTAAAAAAGAACAAGAAAAAGCAAACGCTTAATTGAAATGAAAAAGAGGGGGTAGCAATACTCCCTTTATTTGAAAAGAATGAGGAGAAAAAACTATGAGTAATAAATTTCCAAAAGATTTTTTATGGGGTGGAGCAGTCGCAGCTAATCAATGTGAAGGCGCATGGTTAGAAGATGGAAAGCTTCCTAATGTTACGGACGTATTGTTAGGTATCATAAGAAGTGGAAAAAAACCATCAATCAAATGGAACTTTGAAAAAAATATTTGGGAGATGGATCTTGATCCAAATGTTCAATATCTTAGTCATGAGGGTATTGATTTTTACCATCGTTACAAAGAGGATCTAAAATTAATGTCTGAAATGGGATTCAAAGCATTTAGGACCAGCATTTCGTGGGCAAGGATCTATCCTCGAGGAGATGAAGAATATCCTAATGAAAAAGGTCTGGCTTTTTATGATAATTTAATTGATGAGATAATTAAATTAGGGATGGAGCCGGTAATTACCATTAGTCATTATGAGACACCATTGGCTTTAATTTGTGAATATGGTGGATGGACAAATAGAAAATTAATAGGTTTCTTTGAAAAATATGTTCGAACAATTTTAGAAAGATATAAAGGGAAAGTTAAATATTGGTTAACTTTTAATGAGATTAATAATGCCTTTAAGATTCCGTTTGCATCTGCTGGAGTTGTATCTTTTCCGCCAAGTGATCCTAATGAGCCTATGAAGGATGTTGACGATAAGATGATCTATCAGGCTTGTCATCATATGTTCGTAGCAAATTCTTTGGCTGTTAAAGCTCAAAGAGAAATTGATCCATCTGCTCATATGGGAGTAATGTGTAGTTTTTCCCACATTGCAACATATGCTGAAAACTGTGATCCAGAAAATGCTTTGGGAGCTTCTTTATTTAAAAGAAAACATTATTTCTTTACTGATGTAATGTGTAGAGGACATTATCCGCGTTATATGATCAATGAGTGGAAAAAGAATGGAACTGCTCCAATCATGGAAGAAAACGATGAAGAGTTAATTAAAGATTATACAAATGATTTTATCGCTTTTAGTTATTATCGAAGTGCTGTTTATTCTAAAGATGTTGAGATGAAGTCAGATACTGGAGGCGCTATAGGATTATCAAATCCTTATTTGTCTGAAAGTAGTCCTGAACCTTGGAAATGGCCAATCGATGCAACAGGTTTTAGATATGTTTGTGATGAATTATATGATCGTTATGAATTACCTTTATTTCCAGTTGAAAATGGTATTGGCTTAAAAGAAGATGAAGAAAATGGCATGATCGAAGATCCTGCACGTGTTAAATATTTAAAGATGCATTTGGAAGCATTAGCTCAAGCTATCGAAGATGGTTGTGAGATTTTAGGTTATTTATGGTGGGGACCTATAGATATCGTTTCTGCAGGAACCGGAGAAATGAAAAAACGCTATGGATTTATCTATGTTGACCGTTTCAATGATGGAAGTGGTGATTTGCATCGCAGTAAAAAGCAAAGTTTTGATTATTTTAAAAAAGTCATTGAAACAAACGGAGAAACTTTGTAATAGAAAATAAGGTAGGAATATAATTTGATATTAAGCATTTTGATATTTAAACAAATTATCTCAATGTTTTTGATGATAATGGTAGGTTTTATCTTAATTAAGGCAAAAGTAATTGAAAAAAATGCCGGTTCTTATCTTGCAAAGGTTGTAATGTATGTTGTATTGCCATGTACGATAATTCATGCGTTTCAAATTGAAAGATCAGAAGAAACGATAAAAGGTCTATTGTTTGCATTTGGAGTGGCATTGGCTTGTAATATTTGCTTAGTTTGTGGCTCGTATGTATTTAAGAAGATATTTAAGTTAAATGCTGTAGAACAAGCATCTATTACATATCCAAATTCTGGGGATATCTTAATTCCATTGGTTGCTAGTGTATTATCGCCAGAAATGACCGTATATTGCTGTGCCTTCATGGTCGTACAATTATTGTTCATGTTTACACATGGCATGCAATTGTTGGCTAATGAAAAGAATTTAATTAAAATTGTTAAAAATCCTAATGTGATTGCAATAATATTAGGAATACTATTATTGATTTTTAACATTGAAATTCCTGAAATCATTGATAAGACAATGAGCAGTTTTGCTTCTATGGTTGCACCATTAAGCATGCTTGTTATTGGTTGTTCGATTGCAAATTGTAATATTGTAGGTCAATTAAAAAAAATTAGGATATATTTAGTAGTATTGATTCGTCAGTTTTTGATACCTTTATTGTTTTTGATCATTATTTATTTTTTAGGAGCAAAAAATTTAAATGCTTTGTTGCAAAGCATAATTCTTATAATTTATATGGCAATGGCATCTTGTCCTGCTGCAACCGTGGTTAATATTGCACAGACTTATGACAAAGATCCTGAATATGCTAGTGTGATAAATGTAATAGGAGTAATAGCATTGATCTTTACATTGCCTATAATGGTTTATATATTTCAAACTATAATTTAATGGAGAAAAAATATGAGATTTCCAAATGATTTTTTATGGGGCGGAGCCATCGCCGCTAATCAATGCGAAGGTGCATGGAACGTTGATGGCAAAGGGATGAGCGTAGCGGATGTAGCCATGTTCAAGCCCAATGTCGATAAGAAAGATTATGTATCACAATGGCATGTGAGCCCGGAAGATATCGCTAAAGCAAAACAAAGCGATGATGTGGTTTATTATGCTAAAAGACATGGCAATGACTTCTATCATCATTATGAAGAAGATATCGCCTTGTTTGCCGAAATGGGTTTTAAAACTTTAAGGCTTTCCATTGCTTGGACCAGGATCTTTCCAAATGGTAATGAAGATGAACCAAATGAAAAAGGATTGGCATTTTATGATAAGGTCTTCAAATGCTTGAGGGATCATGGTATCGAACCGTTGGTAACCTTGTCGCATTATGAGATGCCATTATATCTGGCTACAAACTATGAAGGATGGGCAAGTAGAGAAGTAGTTGATATGTTCGTCAAGTTTTGCCAGGTATGTTTTAAAAGATATAAAGGATTGGTGAAGTACTGGTTAACATTTAACGAAATTGATAGTGTGTTCAGACATCCATTTACGACCGTGGGCATCATCGAAGAAAACTATCCTAACAAAGATAAGGCGGAAGAAGCGATATACAAGGCCCTGCATCATCAATTGCTGGCAAGCTCCTTAGCAACCAAATATGCCAAACAGATCATTCCAGATGCGCAGGTAGGGTGCATGGTTACCAAGACTTTAACCTATCCAGAAACTTGCAATCCAGAAGATATCTATCTGGCATATAAGGATAATCGGATGAACCTGTTGTATACGGATGTGCAGGTAAGAGGAAAGTATCCGTTATGGATCAAGAAATACTTTGTTGATAAAGGGTTTGATATCCCAATGCTAGAAGGCGATGAAGAGATCATCGCGACATATACCGTAGACTTTATCTCATTCTCATACTATATGAGCATGGTACAAAGCGTAAATGCAGCAAAACGGGAGAAAGTAGGAGGAAATCTAGCAACAGGAGTAAAGAATCCATATCTAGAGACCAGCGAATGGGGCTGGCAGATCGATCCAAAAGGCTTGGAGATCTCATTGTTAGATCTATATGACAGGTATCAAAAACCATTATGGATCGTAGAAAATGGTTTAGGCTACAATGATAAGATCGAAGAAGATGGAACGATACAGGATGATTATCGGATCGATTATTTTGCGAGCCATTTCAAGGCAATTGCCGCAGCGATCGCACAAGGGGTAGAGGTTATGGGCTATACATCATGGGCCTGCATCGATCTGGTAAGTGCTTCAACATCACAGATGTCCAAACGCTATGGCTTCATCTATGTGGATGTAG
>CASGCC010000009.1 GCA_949299585.1 uncultured Bacillota bacterium
TACCCGCTGTTCCAACGGCAAGAACAAAACATCGGTCCAATATTTAGGATCGAACTTATAACTATACCAATCCGTATAATATTCTTTTGAAATGCTTTGGGCATATTTTCCTCTTATACCATATTCTTCAAACATATAAGTATAAAAATCGATATATTCTTTGGAACCAGGTACTAGCTTATCACCATCTTTTACTAGTTCCCTTCCTTCATCAGCTACGCCATTATCCAATAATGCCAAATCATTTACGGCATCTACGCGCTGATTTTCAACTGCTGGGGTAAAAGGTAAAATAGCGGCAAAAATGATCGTACATGCACCTGCTAAAGCAACAACATTGATTTTGATCTTTTGATGCTTCATGATCAAGCAATCAAACAAGTATAAGATCAAAAAGCAAGCTGGGATCAATACTGCGCCATAAGTTGCGACCCTTGTTGCCAAGATCTGCATCGACAAGCTATGGATCAAGATCAATCCGCCAACCAATACCTTTTCTTTTTTATTACTAGCTTTACTGAAAAAGTAATACAACAAAGGCAACAAAGCAAACATCAGGATACCGATCGTATTGCCTTCATTAAAGAAAAACTTGCTAGCTAATTCTCTTGGATGATAAGTTTCATAGATGCCATTGAACCAACTGAAAAAGTTTGCCACCGTATATTGATAATAAGTGCTCTTACCAAAAACAAACAGATCACCAATAAAAATAGGAATAGCAATGATGCTTGACATAAAATAAGTAATATTACGAATGATCTTTGAGCTAAAATGCAAATTATACACACAATATACGATGCCAAAAGGCAATACTAGCGTTAAGACATAAGTAAGCTCTTGAAACCAATTGAAATAAAAATTGCTAGTAAGCATCAACCTTGGATACAAATCAACAGCCTGCATCCCATGTAAAGCAAAATAGACAGTTAAACAAAGAACATACGCTCCCCCTAAAATAACTGTCTTCTTTTTATGTTTATCTTTTAAATAAAAGGTCATTAAGATCAACAATGGAATGATGATAAATCTAATGATCGTAGATAATCTTGGTAAACCAAATTGATCCAAGAAATCATATACCAGATAATCCATATCGATCAAAGGCTGCAAAGCAATCAATAAGATTACCGCCCACATCAATACTTTTTCATTAACAATTTTTTTGATCATTAAAGAACCTCCTCAAATTGTTCTAATATTTCATCATTAGGATAATAATAGTTTTCCAGTTCTTGTTTCATCTTATGTAAACGATCCGGATCTTTCAAAGCTTCATAGTAAGCAATATTCAAGCTTTCTTGAGTATTTTCACATATCCAGCCATGGCATGGTTCCATGATCTGTTCATCAACCCCGCTGACCCTTGTGGATAATACCGGGGTCCCCGCGATCAAGCTTTCATTGATTACCGTTGCAAAGCCTTCATATTTGCTGCAAAGCACATATAGATCACATTTAGCGATATCAGCATACGGATTTTGTTTGATACCAACAAAAAAGACATTCTTCAAATTGTAATCTTTGACGATCTTCCTTAACAATGGTTCCTGAAAACCGCTGCCCACGATATATAGGTTATGCTTGATTCCACGATCCAAAGCATATTTATGCGCATATAACAAGCGATCCAAGGCTTTTTGTGGATGAAAACGTGCTACGCTGATAACATTTAAGCCATTAGTATTTACGATGCAAGCATTCTTATCCTTAACGCCATTTACAACTTTTTCAACATCCATCAAATTATGGATGACTGCGCCATTATCAACATCAAATACTTTTTCATAAGCGATCATCGCTTGTTTGCTATCAGCAATATTTAGATCGATATTGCTTAACGCATCCTTAACCAGCTTCATATGATTCTTTGAATAATTGCATACGCTATAATCGGTTAATACCCAGTTCAGCTTTTTCAAGCTATCGCCATAAGCCGTAAAGATCGTGCAAAATCCTTCTTTACAAGCCATTTCGACATCATACTGCTTGTTAAGCATCTTCTTGCGCTCTTTCACGATCTTATTTTTGATCATACCGGTCTTCATGTAAAACAACAGCCTAAGCTTTTTCAAAAGCTTGTGGACCTGAAACTTTCTTAATAGTTCCACCAGCGATTCATCGATCGTATCAAAAAAAGGCGTTCCGTAAATGATGTTAACATTCAAAGGTATCTCTTTCATCAATACGCCATGAGGATGCAATACCAAAAGATCGATATCATATTTATCTTTATCTAAATACAAAATGAGCGTATTTAAAACCCTTGCTACGCCCCCCATTCGCATTTCATCATTTACAAAAAGAACCTTACGCTTATCTATCATAAATCTTTAATACCAAGTTATACTTTCCCTTCTCCAATAATTTAAAGATCAATTTCTTCTTCAATCCGCACTTACGATAACATATATCATTTTTATAATTAGGATAATATGTTTTTAGCTTAGCCATATTTTCAGCTAAATAAACATTTCTTATGGCTTTGTCATCAAAATCTTTGATCCTGATGGTGGTTAGATCTAAACCATGAACGATATATAAGCTATATAGCTTAGTAACCAATTCAGGATCATTACCATTTATTTTAACATATTCTAAGCAGCGATGGATAGCTTCATAGATCTCAAAGATCTTTTTATTCGCACTATGCGCGATCGATCCGCTGCGCTGATAATAAACATAAAAGGCTTCATCTACCTTACAAAGTTTTTTAGCTTTATACAAAAGAACCGGTACCGTAGCTAGATCTTCATAGTATTTGCCTACAGGAAATAGCCAATCATTAAATAATGATCTTCGATATAATTTATTGCAGGCACTATTGTTTATTACCATCAAATCTGGATCATCATGGACATTGCCCTCTTTAAAATTTCCACCACTTGCAAAATCAATACGTCCATCATCATATAGATATTCCATATCACAGACACAGATATCGCTAGATGTTTCATTTAAGCTTATCATCATCTTCTCGATCATCGTTTCTTTGATGAAATCATCGCTGTCAATAAAAGCGATATACTCTCCGGTTGCATGTTCGATACCAACATTTCGTGCATCGCTTAAACCACCATTAGGTTTATTGATGACCTTGATCCTGATGTCTTTGATGGCATAATTTTTGCAGATTTCCAAGCTACGATCAGTTGAGCCATCATTAACTAAAATGATCTCTAACTTTTTATATGTCTGCTCAATGATGCTATCAACACATTTAGGCAGATATTTTTCGACATTGTACACCGGCACAACGATGCTAACTAGTTCATTCATGATAATCACCAATATTAGTATAACAAAAAAATAACGATACATAAAATAACATTTATGATTTGGCAAGCCATTTAAGATAGAGTATACTATAGTTATTGAATTGCTATGGAGGGGAATAATGAAAAAAGTAATAAGCGTTGTTGCTCCCGCATACAACGAAGAAGAATCGATCCAGAAATTCTATGAAGTCATAAAGGGCATCCTTGAAACATGCACCGCATATGATTATGAGATCTTGATCGTTAATGATGGTTCAAAAGACGATACGCCAAATATCGTAAGAAATATCTGTAAACAAGATAAAAAAGTATCTTTTGTTTCATTATCTAGAAATTTTGGTCATGAAATTGCGGTAGCTGCTGGCATGGACTATGCCAAAGGCGATGTGGTCATCTTGATGGATGCCGATTTGCAAGATACTCCTTCGATCATTCCTGACATGTTAAAAAAATATGAAGAAGGATATGATGTGGTAAATGCCAAAAGAAAATCACGCGATGGTGAAACATGGATGAAAAAATTTACGGCAAAGATGTTCTATAAAGTATTTTCTGCCTCTAGCGGCAAAGTAAAGATGCCGGAAAATGTTGGAAATTATCGTTTGGTATCCCGCCGTGCCGTTGAAGGTTTTAAAAAATTAAGAGAAACACACCGCTTTGCCCGTGGCTTATTCTGTTGGGTAGGATATCCAACTACTGAAATCGAATTTGAACGTGATGCTAGGATCGCCGGACAAACAAAGTATAATTACAAGACCATGATCAACTATGCCATTGAAGGCTTAACTTCCTTCACCACTGCACCTTTACGCTGGGCAACTTATCTTGGCATCATCACTACGATCATCGCCATCTTCTATGCCATATATGTACTATTCATGGTAGCTACCCATGATCCTAATCTAGAAAGAGGCTGGGCAAGCATGGTAATCCTTATTCTATTCTTTGGCAGCGCTCAGTTGATCGTCCTAGGTATCTTAGGAGAATATTTAGGCCGAATCTTTGATGAAACCAAAGGAAGACCACTATATTTTATCCAAGAATATATCAATGCTGATATAAACGAAAAAGCCGAGTAATCGGCTTTTTATATTTCACAATTCCAACCGTCACAGCCATTCTTCCAGAAAAATCTGGTAGCATAATCAATTGGCATTCCATTGAACCAATCAAAATTATCACCACAAAAAATTATTTCTAATTCACCTAGATCTTCATATGTTTGATCACCAATAACGATCTTTTCTGGTGAAATGTGAATATTTGTACCATTCACATTGGTGTCAATTGGCTCATTGCTAGATATAATTACTTGCTTATCAACGATTACCCCATAATAATTTTGGGTCTTGCTGTTGATAAAGTCAAAATTGATTCCTGCTGCCTGCAGCAATTGATTTTCATAATCGCCAATCGTCGTATTATAAGCACCTGTATACTTAACCACTAATGTAAGATCATATTTACTGGCATAATCCAATAGCTGATATACATCAACATTTTGATCAAATAACGCAGCAACGGTAATTGCTGATAAATCATCTAATAATTTATCATATACTGCATTATCTTGATGTTGGGTTACATAATTATTATCTTTAATATAGTTTGCGATATATTTGCTAGATTTTTGTGCTCCCCAGGTATTATTATGCCAAGTATCGCCATCCATGCCTAAAGTAAAGCCTATTTCTTCGGCCAAGGCTAAAAAATCTACATGTTCGATTCCTTTTTCATCGGCAAGATCCCATATTGCCTGTAAATAATCATAGTTTTCTTGATCGATATCAATTGCCGCTTTAAATAAAATTAGCTTGATATTTTTTTCTTTGCATAAATCGATTATGTCATTAAAAGCATCAATGTCGTTTTCTCTAAAATTAATTACCGTATCAGTTCTTTCAAAAGGTATCAAGTGTCTAAATTGCCGATCAACTGGTTGCTGTGCAACATATCCTAGCATCTCATTATATTCATTATTATCTTTTGTTTCTAAAAAATCATCTTGTTTCCATTTGCCATGATTCATCAGCAAATCAAAAGTGTATTCATATTTTTTCTCATCATTTTCGACATCAAGACCTGCTTCTAAGCGATTCAATCCGGTCATCTGCTGGATAGCATTATAGTACATGCCATCCCCGTAGCACACGCTTCTGGCAGGCATCATCGTAAATACATCCAGCAACACGACCTCTGGCGATTGCGTCTTCAAGGCTTCGACCAAAAAATGATAAGACATGCTCATTGGTTGACAGCCACTGCCCAACACATAGCTATAATATCCGCTTTCTGTGTAGATGACTGCCGGATTCATCGAATACTGTGCATGCGAAGACCCTAACACGATGATATCTAAGATATCTTCTGGAAGATTACGAAATTGATTTCCTTCGTTGCTTTCATCATAACGAAAAACCGGGGTCAAGACGCTCCATGCTCCCACAAAGATCAGCAAGATCAAGATAACTTTAAATAAAATCTTAAAAACGTTTTTCAATGTTATCATCCTTTTTAATTACGCGGTTTTCCGCAGTTCTTACAAAATTTACCATCATTTACCGTACCACAGGTACATTGCCATGAAGTGTTAGGACGTGCTTTCCCACAATTTTTGCAGAAATTGCCATCGTTGACGGTTCCACATTCACATACCCAATCGTTTGTGCCGCTTGGTTTAGGTTTACCACAATTTTGGCAAAAGTTACCATCATTGGTCGTACCGCAGCTGCATTGCCATTGAGCTTTATCGTTTTTTGTCGTGCCCATTGCATAAAGATCTTGAAAATTAGCGTCATTAGCGTTAGCCATGCCCATGCCCATAAAACCTGTCATAGCGCCATTAGCGTTGCTGGCAGCCATGCGTAACGCATCAGCCTGAGCTCCTGCCAATTGCGCAGCCGCCATGGCTGGATCACGTAAGATCGCATTTTTTTGCGCTTGCTTGATCATTTGCGCATCTTCTTCTGGTAAGGTCAAGGAGTTTAGCGCGATGGTCACGATTTCTAAACCGCGATTTTTTATCCATTTTTCGCTTAGAGCTTCATTCATTGCTTTGCAAAGTTCATCAACATGACCAACGATCTCATTAGGGCGCATGCCCAAGGCGGAAAGCTTAGCCATCGCCGGCTGCAAAGCATTGATAAACTCACTTTTCAATTGCTGATCAAGCTGGGATTTATGATACACGCTATCAATGTTGCCGCAGACATTCATATAAAATAATAAAGGATCAGCGATCTTATAGCTATAGACCCCATTACATCTGACAGCCACATCGATATCCAGACCGATATTACCATCTACGACCCTAAATGGGATCGGATTAGCGGTGCCAAATTTATTATTCATCAATTCCTTGATATTAAAATAGTATACCCTTTGATCTTTACCAGCATCCCCGCCAAAGGCAAATCTTGCGGCTATCGTCTTGAAAGTTTCCATGATGCCATCGCTTAAATCATTGGTAAATAAACTAGGTTCGCTAGAAATATCATACGTATATTCGCCAGCTTCCGCACAGATGTCCACGACCCTTCCTTGTTCTAGGATGATCATGCATTGACCATCTGCCACCACGATCCCTGAACCATTGGAAATGATATTGTCATTCCCGTGGTTAGCTGAATGCTTAGAAGTTTTTTTCTGGCCTTTTACCACTAAGGTATCATTATCTAAAGCGTCACAATAAATAAACTCTTTCCATTGATCTTTTAGGGTGCTGTTGATCGCACCTAATCCTGCTTTTATCAATCCCATGATTTCATCCTCCTTTAAAATCTTCCGCTTGATCCGCCATGGCTACGCCCTGATGAACTGATGTGAGTACTAGAGCCATGGGTTTGTTTTGGCTTAGCGCGCCGCGTAACATGTCGATATAAGAATATATCCCGGCTTCTAGTGATCTTCATGCTGCCAGGTATCGTATAGTCAATGGCATCTTTTTGTGGTCTAGCACTGTTAAGATCGCTATACATCACATAGGTGCTCGTTCCTCCTACCGCTAAGCCTAACCCTAGCGCTAAAAACAACCACATCGAGCTTAATTGACCTTTAGGCATATTGCCATTATCATAAGGCCTATCATTTTGCGCCTGCTGCATAAAATCATCGCAGGTTGAAGCAAAAATATCAAAAGCCTCGTAGTAGTTTCCTTGGGATAGTTCCCCAATAAACTGATCTTCTAAATAATCTAATCCGGCATCCGTAAAAACATTGATGGCTTTACCACACGTCGAGATCGCCCAATCACGATATTCCATCGAAATCAACAACAAGATGCCATCATGATTGCTGCCTTGCCCATAACCGTTATAGTCAAAGTAATCATCGGCAAAGGCCTGCGAGCTTTTGCCTGCTAAGCTGTAGTTGGTAACGATAACGACATCCATCTTATATTCATCAGCTATCTTGGTTAAAGTATCTTGCAGCTGCTGTTCTTCCTGTTCATTTAAAAGATCAGCATCATCAACGATCAATTGTTTCTGAGCGCTGACATTTAAAACAAAAGCAAAGATACAACCCATAATCATCAGCAATTTATAGATCTTCTTCATCTTCATCACCTCAAGATCCCCATGTTCCATAACACCAAGATCAAAACATAGCATATGATCATCGCACCGATGCTAATGCCCATAAACCACAAGAGCGCTAATTTAGGATCACAAGGCAGATTGCCAACGAACTTTCCTGTCTGGCCATTCATGGCAAAGGTATAGCTTTTGCCTTGCCATGATGTCGTCAAAAGCCATACTGGATATAGCGCATAGCGTACCTGATTATTATCTAGATGAATGCCGGCATGTTCACAAACCAAAGCGCCATAACCACCGACACTGGCGGCAAAGGCATCTTTGGTGCTTTGTACGATCCGCTCATTTGCCCGATCGATGCTATGATCGACATCAACATCATAACGATCAGCAAAGTATCCTGCCAGATATGCAGTTTCAAAATCAACCGCTGCACTAGTATCAAAAGGCTCGATTGCTTCCATCAGTTCATCGCTCATCTTGCTTGAACCATCGACCGGAACCTTGGCAAATCCAATGTTTCCTTCTCTAACGATGGCATAGAAACTAGTTTCGGTATAATCGTAGTTCGCACTGCTCCAAAACCGAGTTCTTGTTCCTTTATAGCGCATCTTCGCTTCAACATCAGCATCAAACAGCCAAAAAGGCACATAAACGCCTTTGATCTCTTCAATGACATTTTCTTCTTTAAAATATTTAGGCAATAATTTTTTACCGCGATAATGCTTAAGCAGCATCTGCTTGGCTTGCTGCTTATCCAAGCAAAAGGGAATTACTAGATCTGGCTTTAGATCATCAGCAAAATTAGCTTTCATCACGACAGCATTGCCACAAAATGGGCACAATGTTGCCGCCGTTGTATCATCGGTAATGATCTCTCCTCCGCACGATTGACATACATAGGTACGCATCTTAGAGAGCTCATCATCTTGCCAATTACTGCCGGCGGTATTGTTCCATTTTATCTCGCTAGCTTGTTCTTGATCTAATTGTTGGCCATATTCTTTCAAAGCTTCTACTTCAAATTCACTATCACAATATGGACATTTCAATTTTTGCGCATGGGGATCAAATTCAACGCTGCCCCCACAATTTGGACATTTAAATTCTTGCAGCTCGCTCATGCAAACCTCCTAGAAAATCGCATATATAAAATCACTAGCATCATAACCAGGACCATATACCCCAAAGATCAATACAACAAAGATCAATATGATATATACGCCCCAGCGAATGATGAAGTTCCTTCTTGCTAACCAAGCGATCATATCGGTATTATTACGCATGATATCCGTTATGATCGTAATAGCGATGATGATCATCAGCCAATATAATTCTTTGATCGTTATACCGATCAGCTGATAATCGATGCTTAAACCATCGATTACAAACATGCCCTTGATGATGGCAAAAGCTTCCGCCATGCTAGCGCTCCTAAAGAAGATCCACAGCAAGGATACGATCACAAAATTAATGATGATACCAAATATCATTCCTATTACCTTTAGTATCGTTGGCCAATTGACCCCTTTAAAAACTTTTTTGATCATATTCTCGATGATATTGACCACGCCATGACCAATGCCCCAAAAAACAAATACCCAGGTCGAACCATGCCAAATACCGCTGATGATGAATACGATCATGATATTAACATATTTGCGCAAAGTTCCTTTTCGATTTCCGCCTAAAGGAATATAAATATAATCTTTTAACCATGAGCTTAAAGATATATGCCAGCGATCCCAAAACTGCATGATCGATGTGGCAAGATATGGGGTCTTAAAGTTGCGGTCGATCTTAAAGCCTAACATCTGGCTGATCCCGATCGCAATGTTGCTGTAACCATCAAAATCCAAATAAATATAATAAGCATAAAGGATGACCCCAAAGATCAAAGTTATACCTGTTGCTTCACTTGCAAATACATTGTTACACACCATGCCAAGATAATCGGCAAATACCATCTTTTGAAACATCCCAAAAGCACATAAGACCGCCCCGTTTTTAGCATCACCATAAGAAAAGGCATAAGGCGCATTTAATTGCTGAACAAAGGACTTAGCACGATTGATCGGCCCAGCGGTAATTACCGGAAAGAAGCTCACATAGACAGCATAATCGATCAAGCTGATACGCTTGATCTTTTTCTTATACAGATCATATAAATAACTGATGATCTTAAAGGTATAAAAAGATAAGCCTATCGGCATGATGATATTATCAAAGCCAAATAAACCGCAATATTTGAAAAAAGCCAAGCCAACTATCATCGGCATCAAGCCTAAGATCAAGATACTTTTACTGCGTTTTTGGCGTAAGACCACAGCCAAGGCATAACTATACACGACCATTAACAGCAGCCAAATTAGATGGATCAATTTTCCATATGATAAGACAAAAAAAACATTCGCGATCAAAATAATAAGTTTACGCAACTTATTATTGGCGAATGCCGTCAATATAAATACGATCCCTACAAATAAGATAAATTGCCATGATAAAACGCTCATCCGATACCTCACCACTTCTTAATATCGTTACCTTTGACAAGAAAAGCCTTCTTTGCAAGTTTAGCTAATGGATCATCCGAATAAGAATCAGAGTAAAAATTATCGATCTTGCCTTGCGGATATCTTGCATAAAAACGCTTTACTTTTTCTTCGCCCCAGCAGTTATTGCCATCATATCTGCCAGTATATGGATCAACATTTGATGCCATACAGTTCTTGATACCTATTTTATCACAAAAAGCTTTAACGATAAATAAGGGAGATGCCGAAATGACCACATCATCTTCCTGCTGCTGGTCATAATACCACTTCTTGATATTCATGATATGCTTTTCTACATATTCTTTAACCAGATCATCCATATCATCGATATAGCGAAAATAACTATACAAGGTCTTCTTAAAGGTCAGCTTATCAACGATATGCAAGACATACAATAAACCGGTAAAAGCAATCTTAGGCAAGCAAATAAGACACTTTGGCCTTTTAACCATAGAATATCTTACAAAATCAACGGTACTATCACCATCATAGATCGTTTCATCAAAATCATATACATTCATTAGTTTTGCTCCATTTTCAAATTTTCTACATTTACGATATCTAAGATCATCCCACTTGTCTCATCAACGATGATCATCAAAAAGTCATTATTAGCAGCATACATCATTTCCCCATCATACCATACGCTGTTATCTTCTTTGATTTCCACCTCATGTCCCTCAAAGCTAAGATAGCGGTCTGGATATACCGTTCCATGACGATAAACCAAATACTTTTGATCTTCACTGAACCAATGATCTCGATCAGCGATCAAAACGCTAACATCAAAATAATCGATATATTCCTTTAGGCGGTAATAATGCTTATTGGTCTTAAAGATCATCTGTAAAGTTTCCGTATATATATCATCATACTCTTTTAGATAATTACCGCTAGCGGTTAGCTGATAGTTATCTAAAATGAACTGAGCAAGATATTTTGTGATCTTATAAGATCCCGGTACCGTAGCATGCCATAGATCACCATCCAGTTCATACTGATAATCAAGTTCATCAGTAAGATAATTAAAATCGATATAATTGATGCCATTATCTTCACAATAATCCCAAATATAACGATATACATTGGCATCTTCCTGACTAATATAGTACGGGGTCTTGATAACTAATAAAGGAATTTCTCGATCCTGACATAATTTCACGATCTTTAAAAAGGCAGCTAATCGACGATTATTGGGCATGATGGCTTCTTGAGCCTCAAAAGCTGGACGATCCCAAATGATATCAGAATATGGGAGCACTGGAGTATAGCCAAAATACTTATCTGCATCATGTTCAAATATCTGATTTAGGCTCTTGAAATCAAGCTTTGCCAAACGATCGCCATATAAAGCAACATCAAAAAAATTCTCCAGCAAATTATGATCATACATATTCTTATAAGCTGCTAATTTTTCTTTGCTAGGTTTTAGATCTTGAATGCTAGTACGATATGCTCCTGCGACCTGACATGATGTTGCCTCTTCACTTAACGCAAAAATATCTAAGATTACTAGTTGAACCTTTTGGGTCTTTAACGCTTCTTCAAGATATGTATAAGTAATTTCCATGGGCTGACATTGCCCAGCAAAATCATATGATGATAAGCCCGTATAATATGCTAGTACCGCAGGGTTTAACGCGCTATATAAATGACTCGTACCGATTCCTAAGACATCGATGCTATTCTCTTCTAACGCATAAAATCCATCTACCTTATCTTTAGTATTATCAGCTTCCGGATAACTTTCCGGACGTGTTAATTTCGACGCAAAAAGCGCCACACAAATGGCAAAGCCAATAAGGATAGATAATTTAAAACCCGCTTTAAATATCGTCTTAATCATGAAAACCTCTAAAAATTGCTATAAATAAAATCACTGACATAATTGCCCCCATAAGGGTATAACATCACAAACAAGAATACTACCAGCAAATAAACCACCCAACGCACGATGAATGGCAACCGATTAAAGTCTTTGATGCCCGCGGTAAAGTAACGAAATAAATCACTAATAAACAATAAACCGATCAACAGCCACAATGCTACCCACTCAAAGTAACTGATACCTAACAGTGTTAGATCGATCTGCCAACCATCAAACTTCAACAAATGGCTGATACACATCATAGCTTCATTAAAATCCAATCTAAAAAACAACCAACAAATATTCACAAAAGCAAAAGTAACGATAATACTTATTATCTTCCCAATGATTTGCCATATGCGCTTATTTGAAGTTAACCTTTTGC
Source organism: uncultured Bacillota bacterium (assembly GCA_949299585.1). Taxonomy (GTDB): domain Bacteria; phylum Bacillota_I; class Bacilli_A; order Erysipelotrichales; family Erysipelotrichaceae; genus JALEVB01. Next base: position 12,621 of record CASGCC010000009.1, read on the forward strand.
TGATATTAGCATGAAACATATTAGCAACGATCTGTCCAATACCATGCAAAAAGCCCCACATCGCAAAATTAGCCGTATTGCCATGCCAGATCCCGCTAGCCAAGCTAACGATCAAAACATTTAGATATTTGCGCCATGTTCCCTTACGATTACCGCCTAGCGGAATATAAAGATAATCCCTTAGCCAAGAACTTAAAGAAATATGCCATCTTCGCCAAAAATCGCTTAGGTTATGCGCTAAATATGGAACATTAAAATTTCGCATCGTATCGATGCCTAACATCTTAGCCAAACCGATCGCAATATTGCTGTAACTATCAAAATCTGTATAGATCTGCAAACCATATGCAAAGATCCCTAAAAGGATATAAACGCCATATAGATCATTGGCTTGCGCCAAGATATTATTTGCAAGCGTACTTAATTTTGCCGAAATGATGATCTTTTCAAACATGCCTAAGCCAAAGATCACAAAACCGCTCTTAAGTTCTTCATATGATAATTGACGGTCAAGTCCATTTATTTGTTTGACAAAATTGTTGCAGCGTTCAATGGGACCTGCTGTGATCTGTGCAAAAAAGAACACATAATTATAATAATCGAAAAAATTATCTACCGGCGGATATTTATCATTTTTGACATCGCATAAATAGCCAACGATCTTAAAAGTAAAAAATGATATACCTACAGGCACGATGATATCAAATTCTTTTGTAAAATACTTGCTGATCGCTAAGCCAAACAAAACGATGATGATCGTAACATATACCAAGTTGATTTGCTTGCGCTTTGCGGCCCAGTAACTAACTAATGTGATCAAAAATAAATAAACAAAACCATGCAAACCAAAATAAAGATAAAAAATGGTATTTGCCAATACCAACAGCACTTTACGCATCGTTATCCGGCTAAAATAATAAATGATAGCCATCGAAAAAAAGCTTAGTAAAAAGGCCATTGAGCTAAATACCATTTTTCTATCCCCATTCTTTCTATAAATTATAACATTTATCGTTTAATTGTCTATTGAACCCCCAAAACTTCTTTGAATTTATTGATCAAAACTACAACAAAATCACTTGGGATCACATGCCCAACATCATCATATAGATATAATTCCGTTGAATATCCTAATTCTTGCAATTGACCATAAAAAGCCTCATCGATCGTATAAGGAATCAAATCATCAGCTTTGCCATGGCATATCAAGGTATAAGTATCAGCGAATCTTTCGATATTATTTATTGGATTGATCTCTTGCAAGATCTTCAGACCATTTTCATGGATCCTTTGATCAGTAGTCGTTGCGCCATTTTCAACGATCGTATCAGTAAGATATAGATCTTGAATTGCCGTAAAATCAGCTGCCGAAGCAATTGGCGCAATGATCCTTGGTATATACTCACCATAGGCTGCTAGCCAATAGCTGCTCATGCCACCCATCGAAAAACCAACTGCTCCATAATTATTTACATCGATCATTTCATCTTGACTAAAATAAGCTAACAATATCTCACAATCATAACCGGTTTCCAAAACGATATCATAAAAGCTTTGCGCTCCATCATTTCTTGTTCCATGTCCAGATGCATCAAAAGCTACGGCATGAAAGCCATTTTGCGCAAACTGGCTCAGCAAATAACCATATGATTCTTTATAACCGGTCAAGCCATGCAATAAAAATACTAACGGCTTTCTTGTCCCATCATCTTTATAAGCTTCCAATACAGGGATGCCATTCACATTGCTAGTATGAAAGGTAACCTCGGGATTGGCATTGATAAACTCTGTTAGTTCTTCACTATTTGCTAATTCTGTTACTTCAAATCCTAAATTAACCGGTATCTTCACCTGATTTATTTGGGCTTTGCCATTTAGCTTATAGATCAATACGCTCGATATGCCCAAAGCCATGATGATACTAGCGATAATGACCATTTTTTTCGTAACATGTTTCATCAGCCAATCCATGGCATTATGATAATATAAAGCACAATAATACGTGGCAAAGATCACGATGACATTTAAAACGATGCCATATGCCGCATACATTGGACTGATCGTCATGATATTGGTGAAAAATTTGATCATCATATCATGCAACAGATAAAACTCTAACGTTACGATACCGATTTTCTTAAAACATGATGTTATCACTGGAACTTGCCACTGATCCAATTTATCAAAGACACTAGCAATGAACAAACAGAACGGCCAAGCTGCTAACAGCATCGGATACCAATATACTCCATAATTCCATAAGATATCTTCATTGGTATAAATAAAAGCCCAACGCAATAAACCAAAGCCAGCTATAAATGCTAGCATTTGCATAAGCCAATGCTTTTTAGTTATGGGTATCTGATGATATGCCATGTATCCAGCATAAAATCCTAAGAAAAAGACCGGAACGCGTGCAAAGAAAACGATATATGGTCCACTAAAGAAAAAGATGCTTAAGATAAAAGTTAAGATGACTGATATGATCGTAAGCTTTAATTCCTTACCTTTAAAATGCTTTAGATAAAACGGGGTAATAAGATACAATGGTACGATCGCGGAAATATACCATGTTTCCCGATTACCATTTACCCAAAACAACAAGGTCGTTAGCATCAATAAGCCGTTGGTCATAGAATAATCGTTATAATACCAACGCAATAATGCCAGCGGAATGAACACTGGAAAGATCCGGATAAAACGTTTCTTCCAGAAACTAAGCTTATCATCATCTTTTTGATAGGAATAATAAAGGCCAAAAGCCGATAAAAACAAAAAGATATCGACTCCGCCTTGGCCAATAAGCTTGATCCAATTGATTGGTTCGATCGGAAACCACATCGAAGCATGCAGGATAGCGATCCAAAGCGTCGCCACCCCCATGATGTGTCCACGATATTTACTGATAATCGAATAATTCATAAGCTCTCCTAATATTGATCTTTATAATAAAAATGCAAGGTCATATCAGGATTTAAGCCATAGTATTGCTTAAATACCTGCTGATGGAAAGTATCCCAATCTTCAACATCGCCAGAATGGATGGTCATGATCGGATAGCGAACGAACCACCCTTCTTCTTCCTCGGGATGATCTTGATAATATTTGATCTGCTCATTACGTTCTTTAGTTATTTGATTAACCAAAGTATATTTATACACATAGGTCTTTACCTGCAATAGGTTCAAACCGATCAAGATAAAGACCAGCACTTGTTTAGCCTTGATATCATATGATGCCTCATTGATCAAAAGCACGCATAACATGATCAAATAATAAATGGTATAGATGCTGCTGCGTGAATCAAAGATTGGCGATAACAACATGGCAATATTTGCGCTGCCCCCCACCAATAAAATAAACAAGCCTAGATATTTTTGATCATCATTACAATAAAAACATAAGGTCCAGATAATACAGATGATATATGCGATCAACAAGATGCTAATTATCACGCTACATCCAGGATAATTGATATCATACAAAATATTCAAAGCATCTAGCTTAAGGATACTATTGATGTTGGCACTGATGCTTTGGATAAAACCTAAAGCATAAACTATCGCCATGATCACGATATGCCATCTAGCAAAAGGATAACGATCTTTCTTGATAATGACCAAAGCAAATAAAACCAAGCTAAGGATACAAACAAGATATTTATTGTCTAAGAAGGTAAAACGCAAAAAATTCGGCCAATTCGTCATGATTTGCTCAAAGATATTCATCTGTACCCAATCAGGATGTTCATTATTTAAACGATAAACCGCTCCAGGTGACAAGCGAACGATCAAGATACCGATGATGCTAAAGATCAAAAAGATAAATATTTTGGTACGCAGCTCTTTTTCAAAGAAGAAACAATAGATCAAAGCCAAGATATTAGCTCCGAAAATAGCTACCGCTGCATTTTCCATATATAAACAAACCGCAACATTTAAGACACAGCCCCCAGCTATCAACCATTTATTATATTTACCATCAATGATCAGCGTTTTTAACAAATACGTATAAACCAACAATAAGAACAAAGGAATGACATAGGTCGTCCCCATGATCCAGGTATAGGTCTGCATCCTAACATAGTCTTTTACCGAAAGCATCAAAAAGATCACGACCAAAAAGCTAAAGACCATATTACGTTTAGGATTTACGATCTTAAAGATATAATAAAAGATACCCATAAAAAGCAAAGGATTGATGATATTCCAAGCCCATTTATGCGGAGCAATCAAGTAGCCCCACAATTCGCTCAATACCCTGCCTGACCAATTAAAATACTGATTAAAAGTTGCTACAAAGGGATTTTGGGTCATGCCCGTGATCGCATAGCCCCAATCATCACCTGCCAATGGTGTCAAATATGTTATAAATGCAAAAAAGATAAAAACCAAGATCATCAATCCTAAAAAGATCTTGCGATTTAATCGATAGCTCTTAAACATTTTTTCCTCCTTATTCTATATCATACGCTTCATTGATCCTTAAAAATTCCGGATAGGTCAAAGCAATCGCACTGCCATGTTTAACATTTTCAACCGAGGTTATGATATCCGTATCTGCTACCTCTTCAAAATCATGTTCCCGAAAATCTTCAAAAAATAACGCTTTAAATTTAAACCTTGTATAATCATCATAATATAAAATGTAATTATAGCCACGATAAATGATAAAAGGTCCCTCGCTTTGATGTCCCGTGATATAATCCATATTAAATTCATCAAAGCCTAGATAATCCGTATCACTATAACCCACAAACAAGCGGCTATATTCTTCCATCGGTTCACGTTCATCTTTTAATACGATATTATAATCATAACCATCTTTAAATATCGTTCCATCGATGACCGGAAATCCAGTATCCAACAATTGCTGCGGATAACTGATATCATTTAGATCATTGCTGTAATTATAATACATTCCGCCATCTTCCGGACTGCTCCAATATAAGACATATTTATCTATGATCCGATCATAAAACCCTTCTGGTGCCCATGCCTGCTTTTCGCTCATCTGCTGAGCGGAAGATGATGCATTTACCTGCAGCAAACGTTCATTTTCAAAATTAACCAGATCAGCGCTATCCCAAACATATATCTCAGGATTATCGTATCCCTGGGTTGCTAGAAGATAAAAGCCACCATCTTTATTGCGCATGATGCTAGGATCACGCAATCTTTTGGTACCACTAGATGGTTTAAACACACACTTTTGATCATTGGCTTCATACCATAATAAACCATCATAGGTATACGCCAGTTTCAAACACTCTTCATCATCGCTGAAATAACTGATAAGATAACCATGGATGACATCTAATAAACAAATATTATCAAAGATATATTCTTTATCCACTATCTGTGCATTTAAGCTTATTTTTTCATATTCATCCGCATCTTCACCTTTGATCAGCTGATTATCAACGACCTTGGCATTACCATCAGCTATTGACCAGACGATATCATTGCCTTCATATGTGCCTAGCAAGGTATCTTGATCATGCATGAAACTATCAAGATATTGATTAAGATAAGCATATACTTCATCACTTTCTTCTTTGTCGTTTATCGTCATTAACGTAGGATGAATCACATTGCTGCTACAGCCACAAAGCAAAAACAGCAAGACGATCAATACTTTTTTGATCATTTTCTTTTTGTCAGCTTAACGATCAAAGAAACACAGATATAATTCAACGGAATGGTTATTGGTAAAGAAATTGCCTTAGCAATGATCTTTGGAAAATGTAAGACATCTACCACGATCAAAACGATGATCGCATTGATGATGGTACCAGGAATATAACTGATTGGAAAGCTGATCGCGCTTTTCCATGATAATCTTTCATGATAAGTAAGCTTCATATTTAACACATATGATACCGCAATGGTCAGCACATCACCAACAACACTAGAAATACCTGGTTCCATCAGATCATATCCAACCAATAATACATATATCAACTGTGCCAACAAGGTATTAACTACCCCGATGAAGCAGAAAGTAAGGAATTGTTTATTCAAGAATTTTTGTTTAATTTTGTCGATCATATTCTTATTTCTCCTAAAGCCTTTATCATTATAGCAAATTTAAGCTATAATTATAACTGTTAATAGGTGATGTACATGTTAAAACAAATAAAAGAAAACTATAAATTATATATTTTTATCACTTTTGTCACTATCATGATGTTCATGCCCTTCATTATCTTTAATAATGGGATCATCATCACCCATGGCGATTCATATGAACTAACATATAAATTGTGGTTAGGAGGCTGGACCCAGTTTCACAATGGAACTCTAGGACAATTTAATTGGAGCCTAGGACTAGGAGCAAATAATTTTTCCTATGTCTTTTATTTTTTAAGCAATCCTTTATTTTGGCTTTCGCTATTATTTCCTCGTGATTTCATTAAATATACCTTTTTAATATATGCAATCTTGCAGCTTAGCTTAGCCTTCATCTTTACCCACATCTGGCTTTCAAAACTCACCAAAAATAAAAAAGCCCGTCTCATTGGAGCCTTTATCGTTGCTTTTGGTGGCTATGGCATCTTTTATTTACAAGCGGAACAATTGATCAAAGCTTTGATATTATATCCCTTGGTACTATATTATGTAGAATGTTTTTTACAAGATAAAAAAATAATCGGGTTACCCCTAAGCATCGGGTTATTAGGAATTTGTCACTATTTTTTGCTTTACCAATTCATGCCTTTTTTATTTATCTATACCTTAATTAGATATCTGATCGTAAATAAAGCACATTTAACGATAAAGCAAACCTTGCTAGCAGCTCTGCAATTCACGCTTCTAATATTATTAGGCATTGGCATCAGCGGTTTTATCTTACTGCCATGTGCTTATTTGGTATTAAGCATGCCACGTTTTTCTAGCACCACGCTAAGCTTGACCGACACCATAACCTTGCCCCAGCTCTATGAAGTATTCACTAGTTTCTTTACCCCAGTGATCCAAAAGCTGGATGCTAATATGTTTATCGCAACTGATAAATTTGCCTTTATGGGCTGGAGCGGGGTAACTAGCTTATATTGCTTGATCATCACTCCGATCTTATTCCCACTATTATTTAAGATCAAAGATAAATTTATCCGCAATAGCTATTTGCTATTTGCTTTGATCTTACTGTTCTTTTTATGTTTCAAGATATTTTATTATCTATTCCAAGCAACCATCGATACGCGCTGGTTCTATATGTTCTATCTATTAGCAGCCATGGTCAACGCCAAGATAATCGAAGAAATCGATGATGGCAACATCAGTCCAAAAGCAACCATATATACTTCCATAGCGGTCATCGTCATCATCATCGTTTCTTTAGCAATTTCTTATGTCTTTAACTTTAATACGACAAGAAATCTATTAAAGCTAGCATTATCTTCAAGCATCATCATGATCTTTGTAATTATATATTGCTTATTCTTGCAAGGAAAGCTGCCAAAAAAAGCCTTGCTATTCATTTTATCATTAGAAACGATATACTGTGGCGTCGTATATTATGCCAATAACCTACCTATCGACAGCTGGGTATATGATTTACCGATTTCCACAACCAATATCAGTGAGATCATTGATGACGATAGTTTTTATCGCGTCATGTATGATCGCCAAGATGTCATCTTAAAAGAACATGAAGATGTCGAAAATGATATGTTTACCGTTACCAGTGCCAATGAACCAATGGCCAATGGTTATGCCGGATTTGCTTTCTATGAATCCGTATATAATACCAACCAAGAAGAATTTTTAAATCGTTTCAAATCAACCTGGAACATGCCGCAATTAGTAGGTAGAAACAAGATCTACAACTTATTAAGCGCTAAATACTATTATACTTTCGATCAATTCTTTCCTATTCCTTATGGCTATGAATTGCTGCAAGAATATGACAATGGTTTAAAGATCTATCAAAACACTAACTATGTAGAACTAGGCTTTGCCTATGATAAAACCATTAACAAATCGGTACTAAGCGAATTAAGCTATCTTCAGCAAGATGAACTAATGCAAAGATATCTAATAACCGAAGATTCCCCAAACACAACATATGAACTACCAGATGACCTAGAATTAATAACGATCCTTCCTGACAGTACCTACCGCGAATATCAATTTACTGAACCGATCCAAGATGTCATCTTATATTTTGAAACCTATGGCATCCCAAATGTTAAGATCACATCTTATTTAAATGATGAAATAGTAAACAGCTATGACCTTTGGCAGTTCAATTACATTGATATTCCTATCTATGAAGCTATCGATAAAGTCGTGATCGAAGGCGAAGATGTATATGGATACGGAACTGAAATCGCCATATATCAAGAAACGTTAGATGATAGTTATCATCAAAATTTTGAAGAACTAACCAAAACCCATTTTGAAAATGTTGTCTTCACAAATGATCATATCAGCGCTGATATTACCATAACCGATGATCATAATTATATCTTTACCTCTATTCCTTATGATCAAGGATGGACCGTTACAGTAAATGGTGAAAAAATAGCTTATGAAAAGGTCCAATTAGGATTTATTGGTTTCCAATTACCTCAAGGAACTTATCATATCGAATTTGATTATCAAATCCCATGGCTAAAAGAAGGAATGATCGTTTCATTACTTTCTATATCTTTAACTATAATTTTATTCATAACAAGAAAAAAACAAGATCAGCATTAATGATCTTGTTTTAATTTGCAGGGTCATATACTTCCGTATAACCTAAATCTATATTTTCTTGCCAGTACGCATAATCCATCTTTAAGATTCGATATGTTCCAATATCTTCCCCTACTTGTACCGAACATGGCCATAAGCCTGTCTGTAGCTCCCAATTGTATTGAGCATCTAAAACCACATAATCTACTTTATTATTGTAGATAACACAGTAAATATTATAAAGGATTATGCTAAAAAG
>CASGCC010000010.1 GCA_949299585.1 uncultured Bacillota bacterium
ATCTTATAATTCTCAACACACTTTAATTTAAATTCCCATGAATATTTCATATAAAAATACCCCTCCTCCTAGTTGTCTAGGATTTGGGGTACATGTCATTATCCGATTGATTTTTTATAATTAACAATATCTATCTGCTAGCGCAATTGCAATGATCTTATCTCTTTCACTGCTATTTTTAGCATATCTTCAAAACATTCATAAACAGGATTTTGAATCATTTTTACTGAACAGTCTCCAAAACCAAACATAGTTTTAAATACATTACCTATGTAGCCACTTTCAGCAAAAACATTATATTCAGGATTTGTTCCATGATGCCATATTTGAAAGATTTGAACATAATCGGTATCCCATAAAATTGGTCGTTCAAGAATAAAAATACTAACGAATGATTTCTCACCATGTGATTTCAATGTTTTAATTCTAGCAATATTTTTCCCAGTTTCTGCTGAAAGCCATTCATCACGCTCTATCAAGTCATTTTCAAAATTTTCATCTAACTGATAAATATTATGCAGCTTATTTGCTGCAATTCTAATAACTTCTGCTTTATTATTTGCTTTGACATTATTGAAGAAACATTTCTTATCGAATAATTTAATCATCATATCAAGGCAATCATTCATATCGCTTAATAAATTTCTAAAATATTGTTTTTTTGTTTCTGGAAAATAGGTATTAATTTCAATGATTGGAGTTTCTATTGCCAATCCTTTAAAATGTTTTTTATCTAATGTAGTGAATATATAATCTATATTAGCTAAATCTATATCTTCTAATTGATATATATCTACGACTTCAATAGAATCTAAATATCCACTAAAATTTCGTTCAAATCTTTCTGCAATCATTACTCCCACATTAATGCTAACATGAGAAATAATAATTATCTTTTTCTTTTTGACTTTTGGCCGATAACGTCCAAAAATTGGCGTATAAATATAAATCAAAAACATAATTTCATCTTCATTCAAAATCACACCCTTATTCTTTAAATAAGAAGCTGTTTGAACTGCCATTTCAACTGCTGTTGTTGACATTCTTTTCATTGAGTTATCAGCACAATTAATACCTATATAATTCTCACAACGAATCTTAAGTGACAGTAAGTGTCGAGTCAAACTATCTTTCAATATGTTGTCATTTCGCATATTTTCAAATCCATTAATATCACTTAGATAATCAACAATTTCTTCGGCTAATTCATATAAAGAAAAATAATTTAAACGATTTCGTAAGTTATTATAACCTGTTATATTCCGATATCCGCTAAAACAATTGTTGAAATATATAAGATCTTCATCCGAGAAATATACAACATAATTTTTTTCACATAACATAGCTATGATTGTGCTAATTTTATAACTAGTTCTTTTTAATGCTTTCTTTCTACATTCTTCTTCAAAAATTTCGAGTGGAAATTTAGCTCTAGTTTTTATTAAATATATAACTCGTGATAATCTAATTATATTTTGATATGAAAGCTCAATAAAAGAAAAACTCCTAAGCGTTTTAATGAAAATAGCTACAATATCTTTTATAAAATCTTCTGAACATTTAACATAATATTCATAATCTTTTTCATTAAGATTTAAATTATTATCTTCATAATAATCATATTCGTAAATAAAGCAATTTCTTTTTGCTTGTTCAAGACCTTCTACCTTAAAACCGTACTTCGTCTTTGCTCTTAGATTTAAATTAAATCGTTTAAGAATTTTGCGCACCATTTGTAAATCTTGAGTTATTGTTGCTCTTGATGTATATAATTCTTCTGAAAAATCATTTATTTTTAAATAACCATCACTAGCAATCAATCTTCTGACAATATAATGAGCTCTTTGATAACTTAATGGTAATTTAATCATTTTTTCTTGTGTTCCACTAACAAATTTACCAATAAACGCTTCAAATTTCTCTAAATTATTAATAATTAAACAATATCCATTTCCTGTCTTAGAATCAATTGTTGCACCATTTTTTTCCAAAATATCTTTTACATCAATAATGTCCTTACGAATTGTTTTGCTTGAAGCACCAATTGTCTTGGCAATATATTCACTACTAAATCGTTTTTCACTACTTCTTAAAATATTAATGATACGAAATTGTCTTTTTGTAATATTATCCATATATCATCCCTCAATTTCAAACAAATATAATGACTATTATTTAAAGCTTTTAAAATATAAATCCATTATCTATAACACTTGACAACTATAAAAGTTAACTATAGCAACAGTTATAGTTAACTACCATTTATCATTTTTTTATATTGTTCAACAATAATGCCATGTGCACGATTATCAAAAAAACTATTATTTTTTTCATAACAATTCATTTGAAACAATATAACCTATAAAATCATTAGCATAACCAGCAGCAAAGCACGGCCCATCAATCAACGCGCATACATCTCTGCCAATTTCTCCAAAAACATCACCAGGCAATGTAACTATTGAACATGGCCCTAATTTCAATAATTGTATATTTGCAGATATCTCTTTATATTTATTCCGGCGTTTAGCATTTAAGTTTCTTTCAGCCCCTTGCAGTGTAACATACATTTTTCTAACTTCTTTAGGGTCTGCATTTTCTTTTTTCATAAGATCAAGCTTCGTCTTATAGCTATCAATTTGTGCTAAGATCTCTTCTTCGGTTCCATACTCTTTAACTGGTAAAGTAATCTTGCCCCATGAACAACTTATTTCCAAATGATCTGATACTTCAATATCATCCATTTTATCAATTACTGCTGCAGCTAAATGATTGCTCAATTTTTTAGCATCCTTAAATGTACTGCCCTTTCTAGTATATCTACAGCTAGCAGAACCTGCTGCCCCTTGCAAATACATTACTTTTGCGCCATGGAGAACATCATTCATTGTTTCTCGAAATGCGCCAACAAAATCAGCCGTATATAAAAAGTTGTTATGATTTAAAACCGTTGGATGACAGGCATGATTTACTAATAAACAAATTAATTGTCCATCTATTGATTCAACTTTGAGCAAATTAACATTTTTATCATAAAATGCAGAGGGATCATTTCTATTCGTTCCTAAGCCAACGCAGGTAGATACCCCAAAGCCTATTTTTGCAGGGCACAAATCCTTATCAGCTTCAATAATTATACCTGCAATTTTATCAATCATCAAATTGTAATACGCAATCTGGCCTTCATTATAAGTTAAATTATTTATCTTAGCATGAACTCCGTTTATTCTTGTTGCATCAATGGATGAATGAGTATGAATTGCGCCAATCAATATATTCTCCGATAATATAGAAGTATTTTTAGCAACTAATTCCCCTACTTTTTTCGTAACAGTTGAATCAATAGCGATTATATCTAATGAAACAATTGCCGCTTTATTTTTGCCATCGTCCAACACAAGCACACTTCCTGTTATATGATCATGCAAGCCTTCTGAGCCATGATTTCTTTCTGAAAATCCAGCCATTGGATAACCAATTGGTGGATCTAAATTAACAATTTTAAATGCTGCTTTCATTTTCAATCTCCAAAATCATTTTATTTTTTTCTAGATCGCTTTTTTTAATACAGTATATCTTTACGATCAAACGATACACCAAAATATTATTTAAAAAGAGGAGAATCTGCTCTCCTCTTTTTTGATATTATATTTTTTATATTATGCCAAAATACCTAGTGAGTAAGCAAGAATCGAAATAACGATAATAATCCATACCATTTTGGTGCTAGTCATATTTTTACGTCCTAAGGCCCAATATGTTCCAGAAGCAACCAAAAGAGGTACTAAATTAGGCATGATAGAATCTAAAGTTTCTTGTACACTCTTAGTTGCTTCACCAACTGTAAAGGTCAGCGGAATCGATGCAGTGACCATAGATGCTATCAAGGCTCCTACTACACATAAGCCTAAGACTGAAGCTGAGTCAGTTAAATTGTTTAAAACTGCTTGATTTGATGTAATAAATTTAACGCCTTGCGTATATCCTACATTCCATAAAAACTTACGGACTATTAGCATGGCTAGACCAACAGCCACACACATTACAACACCAATGGCACTGCCTTCAACAGCCATATATGCGGCAATAGCTCCTAAGATCGTTTTAGGTAAAACAAAGAAGATTGAATCGCCTAAGCCAGCAAACGGTCCCATTAAGGAAGTTTTGATTGCATTGGCTGTTTCTGAACAACCTGGTTCTTTAGTTTCTTCAATTGCCAAAGTTGCTGATAAAATTGGATTTCCCATCCAAGGCTGAGTATTAAAAAATTTAAAATGGGCATCTAATTTCTGTTTTAATAATTCAGGATCATCTCCATAAATCTTTTCTAATGCTGGTCCAAGGGCATAAACAACTCCACATGATTGCATTGTTTCATAATTAAAGCATATTTGGCTAAATAAAGTCCAACGGATAAAAGCTTTATTTAAATCCTTCTTTGTCAAAATATTACTCATCGTAACGATTTCCTCCTTGTTGTGGCGTGACCGCAGTTAAGCTATTAAAACGATTTGTTTGTGCAAATGTCAATGTAGCTGCAATGAATCCGATCAATGCAATTGCAAGCATTGGTGCACCAAAATACGATGCTAAAACAAAGCCAAGAATTGCATACATGTAATATTTTTTGAAAGGCATATATTTTAACAAAATTGCAAAACCAACAGCAGGCAATAAACCACCAGCTACTTTCAAGCCACCATTTAACCATGCAGGCATATTTGCTAATAACGTTTCAATAACAACGCTTCCAGCAGTCAACGCAACAAAAACTGTAAGTGCCATCATGAATGGTCTACCAAAGAAGCCACATAAAATCCATGAATACATTTTTTTCGTTTCTAGTTTTGCAGCACAGTTTTGCGCTTTATGAAGGAAAAATGATCCGATCATTTTTCCAAAAACATCTAATTGTACGCCTAATGCTGCAGTAGGAATTCCAACAGCCAAACCTGACTCTAATCCTCCGCCAGTAGCAACTGCATAAGCAGTTCCAATAATAGCTCCAATCTGATAGTTAGGAACCGATGATCCTCCATAGCCCCCTACTCCTAAGCCCATAAGTTGCATGGTTCCACCAAGCAAAAGCCCAGTTGTTACATCACCCATGATAATTCCGGCTAACAAACCTGCTAATACTGGGGTACCATAGGAAGAAACTTGTAAATTTGTTAGATCATATTGTATATAAAACATTAATAAAGTTAATAATACAATTTGTATAATTGAAAACATATTTTCCCCTTTCTTATAAAATTATTTTTTTGCTTTATGCAGCATTTCCATAAAATCTTCAGCATTATCCGAAGGCATCAGTTTAGAGATGATCTTTGTGCCATTAGCTGCAAGCTTTTCTAAAGCAGCGGCTTCATTTTCATTAACTGATACTGTTTTGGCAACCTTGATACGATCTGGCGTATATGTAATGTTGCCCATGTAAACCTCGGGAACTTCAATTCCTGCTTCTGCAAGGGCTGCAAAAATTTCTGGTGTTTTAGCAATGACAAATACATGTTGACCAATATAGTTGCCATTCTTGATGTTGTTGATTGCCTTCTCTAAAGTTAGCACAGATAAGGATACTGCAGCAGGCGCAGCCATCCTCAAAGAATCTCTAGTTAATTGATTTGCACTTGCTTTATCATCAATTACCATCAAGCGATCGGCTTTTAGAAAGTTTGTCCATAGTCCCGCAACTATACCATGAATCAAACGATCGTCCACCCGAAAATGAATTAGTCCATTACTCATCATATTCTTCCTCCTTTATGGCTAAATTATAAAGCGCTTTCAATAGTGATTAAAGTTCCAACTTTTCCTTATTAAAATGCTAGTTTTTAATATATAGATTTTGTTTTTACCGATTTTTTGGCTGATAAATGCATTAATAAACCTTTAATTCGTTTACATATATTCCTTATTGTTAAGGAACTAATAAATTATCTAAAAAAAGCAGAGCTAAGCCTGCTATTTACTTTGGTCATTCATCGTCGCTTGAGCCATTAGGAGCTTTATAATCATTCATCAACACGACAGCCTCTTTTCCTGTTTGAACAATTCTCCTAAAGTCATCAACATCTGCATCATCTTGCAAGCAAGCAAGCTCCAATAACATCGGGAAATTTATTCCTGATAATATATAAGTATTATCTCTTGATAGATATGGCATCATCAGTTGATTTACGCTTCCTCCCATTATGTCAGTTAAAATAACCAATTGATCATCATCAGTTACCGTTCTCATAAAATCATCAATTTTTTCATTTACTGGAATATCATCGACATATGCGCTTATTGCCTTAAACGGATGATTTTCTCCAATAAATAATGTTAAAGATTGTGAAATTCCTTCTGCGAATTTACCATGTGTAATAATTAAAAATTTTCTCATAATCGATCTCCTTATCCTGAACACATTTTAATAAAATCAATAAATAAATTAAAGAACGATAAATTCCTTAACAGTAAAGAAATATTAATAACAAAAAGCTCACGAATTAATAACAGCATTACATACCGTACTGACAACTCTTTCATCGAAAACATCAGGAATAATATAATTTTCAGTCGGATCATCAACAAGACCAGCTAATGCATATGCGATCTTTAATTTCATTTCTTTAGTTATCGTTTTTTTGCGACTATGTAATAACCCTTTAAATAAGCCTGGGAATACAAGGACATTATTGATTTGATTTGGATATTTACTTCCACCTGTAGCAACTATTGCTGCGTTAGCTTGTTTTGCTTCTACAGGATCAATCTCAGGTATAGGATTAGCCAAGGCAAAAATAATCGGCTGATCGTTCATTCTTTTGATATCTTTATTTGTAATTACGTTTCCTGTACTTAGTCCTATAAAAACATCTGCGCCAACCAACGCTTCTTTTAGAGTTCCGGTTATTTTTCTAGGATTGGTTTCATAAGCCATCTTTTGCTGTTCATCGTTCATTTTTGACAAATCAGGACTGATTATTCCATTTATATCAGTCAAGATGATATCTAATGCGCCAGCTGCCAATAAAAGGCGTGCAGTTGCAATACCGCTAGCTCCGGCCCCACATATTACGATCTTACAATCCTTTATTTTTCGATGTGTTATTTTACAACTATTTATCAGTGCGGCTAAAACAGCGATCGATGTCCCATCTTGATCGTCATGATGAACTGGAATTGACAATTTTGCTTGTAGCTGACGTTCAAGTTCAAAACATTCTGGTGCTTTAAAATCTTCTAAATGAATAGCACTAAAACTGCCTGCCATATTCATGATAGTCTCAACTTGCTCATGGACAGAACATTGCCTAATACATAAAGGGATCGCATCTATTCCCGCCAATTGTTTATCTAATAGGGCTTTGCCTTCCACTACTGGTAATCCTGCTTTGGGGCCAATATTTCCAAGTCCTAAAACCGCACTACCATCAGTAATTATCGCCACTAATTTTCCTTTTATCGTATATTTATCAGCAGCAGCGGAATTATTATGAATTTCGGTGCATAGCTTTGATATTCCGGGAGTATATGCTAAGCCTAGATCTTCCTTATTCATTATTGGCAATTTTGCTTTGATTTCTAAAGCTCCTCCATTTTGATGCAGTTCAAAAACATTTTTCACAATTATTGCTCCTCCAAAACTTGATATACTTTGTCTAATAATTCGCCATTACGATTTAAAACAATACCAACAATTCTATTGGTTTTGGGTATTGGTTTTGGACAACCAACCATTTTTTCAGCCATTTGCTGCAGCTCATCAATTGATTTTAATGGAAGTCCAGCTTTCATGATCATTTCCGCTAGATCTTTACGTTGAGGATTTACTGCAATTCCTCTTTCTGTTACTAATATATCTATGTATTTTCCTTCAGTAACCATGGTATCAACATGTTTTACAACCGTCGGGATCCTTCCTCTTGTTAATGGAGCGATAATAATGGAACACTTAGCACCAGCTGCAGTATCAGGATGTCCCCCAATTGCTCCTCTGAGCACTCCGTCTGATCCTGTTAAAACATTTACATTAAAACTTGTATCTATTTCCAGAGCTGAAAGAATTACAACATCTAATGAATTTACTGCTGAAGTTTTTAATGAGCTAGCATATTGACTGGCAGAAATAACTGTATGAAAGCGATTGTTACGTGCCGAATGAGCTGATCCAAGATCAAATGACTGTACATCTAATATTTTTTTGATCAACCCTTCCTCATGCATTTCAACAATTTGTTGCGTTATTCCTCCCAATGCGAAGCTTGCAACAATACCTTTGTTTACCATTATTTCTTTTAGGAATCTAGCAGTTGCCAGCGATGCTCCTCCAGTTCCCATTTGCATCGAAAAATTATTTTTTAAAATGCCTACCGCATCAATAACTTTTGCTGTCATTTCAGCCATTAACAATTCTTTAGGATTCTTGGTATATCTTGTAGCCCCACTAACAATGCCCTTAGGATCACCAATATTATTTACCAATACGATCATATCTACTTGATCTTCCGTAATTGACGATGGGGTATTAGGATATTCAGCTAATTGAGGAGTTAATAAAATTGTTTTCTTTGCCCATTTTGCATCAACCATCGCATAGCCTATCGATCCACAAAGCAGATCACATTCTTCTTCCCAACTGAAACCATTGGCATTCCCTCGGCAATCGGTCGAAGGAACACCTAAGAAAGCAACATCTATATTTAACTCACCGCTAGCAATTGCCGCTGCCCTATTACCATGGCTCCTAAAAATAACCGGTTCTTTCATTAAGCCGTTAGATATTTCATCAGCTAATTTTCCTCTTATTCCGCTTGTTTCAATTTTTGTTACGATTCCCTTTTTAATATATTCTATTAATGGTTCATGAACATCTATCAAAGAACTTGCTGCTAATTTTAAGTTTTTTATTCCTAATTCAGCAATAACGCTCATCACTTGATTAATTACTGCATCGCCGTTACGGAAATGATGATGAAATGAAATCGTCATTCCATCCTTGAGCCCACTTTTTATTATTGCATCTTTTAAATCATAAAATACTTTATTAGAGTCAGATAAATTTTTAACATTATTCATTATAAGATCTCCTTCAAAGCTCCACTGGCCATAGCCAATGCTATAGTGCGTTTTGCCCTTTCTACAACTGGCTTGTCAACCATCTTACCATTTAAGCTAACAACGCCTAAACCCCTTTGATTTGCTTCTTTGATCGCTGCTTCAATTTGCAATGCTTTTTCTATTTCTTTTTCGGAAGGTACATATATATCATGGACAGGTTTTATTTGTCTTGGATTAATTATTGATTTTCCATCAAAACCTAACTGATGAATCTGTTTCACCTCATTTATAAAGCCTTCCTCATCATTGACATTAGAATATACCGTATCAATAGCAGCTATATTTGCAATTCTTGCGGCATGCAATATCATGCTTCGAGCAAAAAATAATTCCTCACCCGAGCCACGTGTCGTCTTCATTGAAGTTACATAATCTTCAGCGCCTAAAGCAATTCCTATCAGTCTTTCACTGCTCAAAGCAATTTCGCGAGCATTTAAAACTCCGGTTGGTCCTTCGATAGCGGCCATCATTTTCGTTTGATTAATAGGGATATCATATTTTTTTTCAAGTTCCGTAATTATTGCAGCACAGTTTATTACATCGCTTGCCGTTTCTGTCTTTGGCAACCTTATAATAGCTTTTTGACAAGGAACTATAGCTTCAAGATCTTGCCTGCCTTGCCTTGTATAAGGATCATTTATCCTTACAACAAGTTGTTGCGGATAATCAATAGTGAGCAATGCCTGTTGGACTAGATATCTCGCATCAACTTTTGATGTTTGGGCAACACTATCTTCAAGATCAAACATCAAGCAATCGCAAGGGTATATACCGGCATCTTGTATCATTCCCGGATTATTTCCTGGAACAAACATCATGGTTCTTAGTAATTTCACGATTATTCCTCCTCACTAGCTTTTAGGATTGCTGCTTGCACCCGGGCGCGAATCGTACAATCTAATGCTCCATGATCATGCGCAATCACATGAACATCAGTTATTTTTTCATTCATCAAAGTTTCCGCAATGATCGTCTTGATCCTATCGCCAAATTGCTTAAGTACCGATGAGTCTAGCTCTATTTCAATTCCTCCATTGCCTTTTTCCAATGTGATCATGATGTCACTTGATTCCAGTGTTCCTGAGACAGAAGTTTTTTTAATCTCCATAATTTTTTTATCCTTTCATTTCAGGCAATATTATAAAAAGAATTATTTAACTTGGGAAATAGTTATATTGCACCTTTGCTATAAGCTTCGTGCGCATATTTCATACAACATATTGTATTTAAGCACACTAATGATACAATATAGAAAAAGAGGTAAGGATATGAACGAACGTGATTGGGAAATGATGACTGTTTTAGAAGAATGCGGCAGCTTAACACAAGCTGCAAAACGTCTCTATATTTCTCAGCCTGCACTTTCTCAAGCCCTACAACGCTTAGAAAAAGAAATAGGTCAACCTTTGTTTTATCGACATAATGATGGTTTAACTGCAACCTTTGCAGGAAAAAAAGTAACAGAAGCATGTTGGAAAATGCTCAAATTAAAACGCAAATTAGAAAATAATGCCAATACCCAAGATTACTTATTGAAAGGAAAGTTAATAATCGGCATCACTAATTATCTGGGAGCCATGCTACTACCTGATTTATTACAAGCATATAAAAAAAGATTTCCTAATATGGAAATAATCATTCGCGAAGCCGCTTCTGATGAATTAGAAATTATGATCAAAAGCATGCAAGTAGATATAGGCATATTACATGCGCCACTTAAAGCAATAGATTTTTCAGCAATTCCGCTAAGCACTCATCCTTTTGTTTTAGCAATGAATCAAACAATTTCAAAACAATATAACATCAAGGATAATATTGTTGATCCAAGACTTTTTTACGATAAGGAGTGGATCCTATTATATCCTCAACAAAGGATAAGACAAGTTTCAGATGAAATCTTTAGACAATGTCAAATCGCGCCTAAAATCAAAATGCTAACTCGCAGCTTTGAAACAGCAAGAAATCTAGCCGCAGCCGGCATTGGAATAACTTTTCTGCCAAAGGATTATTTAAGTTATTTTGGCTCCTGTAACAATTTGTGTTGCTGTGATCTTCCCAATAGTCTAAAGGCAAATTGGCTTCTTATCGCGGGATATGCAAAAGGATGGAATCTCTCTTATCCTGCCAAAATATTTATTGAAATGTTAAAAACAACAGTATTTAATTTGGAGCAAACTTATGAAAACTGAAGAATATCGCTATCTAAAAACTTTCGCAGAATGTCAAAACATACGTGAAGCAGCAAAACTATGTAATATCGATCGTTCAACAATGAGCAGGTGTATCTCACGATTTGAAAAAGAGATAAAAACCCAATTATTTGTAAATACTGCATACGGCATCAAACAAACGGAGCATGGTAAAGAAGCACTAAAAATTGTCGGTGATATCTTAAACATCTATGATCAGCTCATGATTGAAATAAGTCAAATAAATAATGTCCCTACTGAATTAAGATTGGCAATTGATGAGGCTTTTGATATGTCCTTGATCAAACCGTTGATCTCTAAATTAAAAGATAAAATCCCCACCATCACGTTCTCCTTATATCAAAAACCATTGCCTGAGCTTTTAATGGCACTTAACAGACAAGAATTAGACGCAATTTTTACCGCTAATCTCAAAAATAAACCAGAATATTCGTTTCTTCCCGTATTAGAAGATCATCTAGTTTTAGCTGCTTTCCAAAATTTAGTTGATGATACAGTCTTTATATCTAATGAAATCATAGAAAATATAACCAATATCAAAATATCAACTTCTTTAAAAATCACAGATAATTCTAAAATTGCTTGGGCCTTAGGATACTTTTATCAAGCACAAGTAATTTCTTATCAAAGTCAAATTGATGCAAATCAAAAAGAGTGGACAATTTCATATCTGGATGAAGTTCCATCTCGGATGCTAGGTTGGATCATTAAGGATGATCAAACACCATCACTGGTTAATTTATTAACTGAGGTATCGCAATGAAAATACTTGAATCTCCTTTTACTAAAAAACGTGAAAATGAATTAACAGCTTTTCTAGCAGCAGGAAATTTAACAATAGATCCGCATATCGAAAAAATGATATGCTTTCTCGATGAAGAAGATAAAATAATAGCATGCGGTGGTATTGATCATGGGGTAATTAAAAACATCTTAGTTGATAAAAATCATCAACATGATGGCCATGCTGCATCACTAATATCCCATCTAACCTTATTAGCTCAAGCAAATGGTCAAACTCATCTCACGCTATTCACCAATCCCATTAATAAATCCATTTTTTCGGCTCTTGGTTTCACGCCAATTGTACAAACCAACGACATTTTGTTTATGGAAAATAAGCCAAATGGAATTATACATTATTTAGATAAACTGCCAAAATTTGCTGGTTGCAATGGCTGCATCATCATGAATGCTAATCCAATAACCCTCGGTCACATCCAGTTAATAAAATATGCTTCAGCAAGATGTGATCACTTATATATTTTTATCGTCGAGGAAGATCGCAGCTTATTCACTTTTCAACAGCGCATATCCTTAGTTCAGCAAAGTATTGAAGACATCCATAATGCAAGCGTCCATTCAACAAGTAAGTATCTTATCTCTTCTGCTACATTTCCTGACTACTTTATAAAAGAAAAAGTTAATACGGACAAGATCCACGCAGAGCTTGATATAGCCATTTTTCTTAAATATTTTGTTCCTTCATTAAATTTAGCTATACGTTTTGTAGGCAGTGAACCATTTGACCAGGTAACAAATGCATATAACAAATTAATGCATGATAAATTTACCGATACAGCTATAAAACTAATTGAAATATCTAGGTTTTGTCATGATGATGAGATTATTTCTGCTACTAAAGTAAGAAAGCTAATCCAAGAAGGAAATTTTGATGATGCCGCAAGATACGTTCCAAAAGCAGTAAATGATATGATGCTTTCCATGAAAGCGAGGGAAAAAGATGCA
This sequence comes from uncultured Bacillota bacterium, assembly GCA_949299585.1. Classification (GTDB taxonomy): domain Bacteria; phylum Bacillota_I; class Bacilli_A; order Erysipelotrichales; family Erysipelotrichaceae; genus JALEVB01. The sequence continues at coordinate 13,071 of CASGCC010000010.1, forward strand.
TAACGTAAGCACAGAAGAAATGATGATGGCACGAGATAAAAGAGTTTCAAAACAAAATAAATTAATATCAGAGCATCGTACAGTAATATGCTTCACGATGAATATTGCCGGGCCTATAAAAAATAACCATCTTATTACAAAAGCTTTTAATGAAGGAGTTAACATGTTGTTAGATCAATTAAATGTTTCCGGCATTGAATGTTCCCATAAAGAAATTTATTCTTTATCAACCGGACCTGAAGGTTATTTTTGTTGTGAAGCTGACCCTTATTTAGTCAAACAATTAACGGTTAGTTTAGAAGATTTAAATAAATTCACACGCTTATTTGATATTGATGTTTTAACTTTCAAAAGCTACAAAATATCACGAAGCGATCTAAATATCGCACCCCGGAAGTGCATGCTATGTGATAACGAAGCTTCAGTATGTGCTCGCAGCAGAAAACACTCTGTAAATGAACTTTTTTTGCATTACAACAATGTAATCAATAATTATTTCTTATCTAAGAATTTTGCTACCATAAGAGATAACGCAATTCAAAGCTTATTGTTTGAAGTAACTATTTCTCCTAAGCCAGGTTTAGTTGATCGTTTTGATACTGGTGCCCATAAAGATATGGATATCTTCACTTTTATCAAAAGTAGCTGTGCTTTGATTGAACCTTTCAAATTATATCTAGATGCTGGAAGTAAGCATTCATTAGATCAACATAAAGATTTAATGAAACAGCTAAGAACAATAGGAAGAAACTGTGAAGCAACACTTTTAAAAGCAACCAAAAACATCAATACCCACAAAGGAGCAAATTTTAGTTTCGGCTTATTTTTAGGAGCAATGGGATGCCTGCTAAAAAATAAAAATGCCCTTAGTTGGCAAGAAGTCCAAACAATGATAGAAAATTTAATGCAAGCTGATTCATTTCAGCTCCGTCCAGATAGTTACGGCAAAAAGTTAGAAAGCAACTATCAAATATGTGTAATAATTAAATAAGCCTTAAACGGATATTCCTCTGTTTTTAATCTATCACTTCATTTTTTCAATCAATGTATAGCAAACGGAAGATCATTTGAAATAGTGGCAATCGAAACCTTGCTATATTTGATGGCTTTTATCGAAGACAGCAATTTATATCATCATGCATCAAAATATGACATAGAATTATTAAAAAAGGAAATTTCCACTTTCTTGACAGATGATAACGATGAGCCAACGATCATTAATTTTGTAAAACAATTAAATATTAAAATGTCTCAAAATAAAATAAGTCCTGGTGGTTCAGCAGATCTATTAGCAATAACCATATTTTGTTATTATTGTGAGCAGGATCTAGCCGAATTATTTAAAAAATAAACCATGACAACTTATTATTAGCAAAAAAAATATCTAGCAAATTCAAGCTAGATATTTTAAAATTTTCTAAACATTATTTAATTAATTATCTTATATTGCCTTTTTATATATCATTCTAATATCTTCAAGAGCTAACTTTTTAAATTTGCCGATTGTCCGTGTATCTTCAAAACTGCATTTATATGCTAATTCAGCTATTTCTTCTGCTGATAATTCACGGCCTAACAATTGACCGATGGTAATTGGCATATCGATCTTTGTAAAGAAATCTTCGGTTGCTTTTATTCCTGCTAACGCTGTTTCTTCATCATTTTCCTTATAAATATTCCAAACATTATTAGCATATCTTACAAAGCGTTGAATATTTTCCTTATATACATGCCTTGCCCAGCTGCCCCACACTGCTGCTAAGCCTGCTCCATGCGCAACGCCATATTTGCCGCTAAGTTCATGTTCTAATTGATGACAAGCCCAATCACCATCCACATTTGTACCGGTTATATCATTATGCGACATCGTAGAAGACCACATGATTTCTGCTCGAGCTTGATAATTTGTTGGATCTTCTTTTAAAATCAAAGCATTTTTTACAACATTTCTCAGCAAACTTTCTGCAAAAGCGTCTTTTAAAGCCAGCTGATCGACATTACTAAAGTATCTTTCAAAGGTATGCAACATGATATCCACGCAGCCGCTAGCTGTTTGATATGCCGGCAAAGTAAAGGTAAGTTCAGGATCAAGTATTGCAAATTTGCAGCGGATAAGATCAGCTTTTATCGAGCGTTTATACCCGCCATCTTCATTGGTAATAACGCTAGAATTGCTCATTTCACTACCAGCAGCCGCAATGGTCAAGATACAGCCTACAGGCAATGCCGCTTCGATTGGTGTCTTCTTAGCAAAATGATCCCATACGTTTCCTTCTTCTTTTGACCCCACTGCAATAGCTTTTGCTGAATCAATAACGCTGCCTCCACCAACTGCAAGTATCATATCAACTTTCTCTTTTTTGCATAGCTTGATCCCTTCTTCGACCTTTGATAAGACCGGGTTAGCAATAACGCCGCCTAAGCGAACATATTCAATGTTTTTAGCAGTTAATAAATTGCACACCTTATTCAATAGGCCACTTTTGATCGCGCTTTGTCCGCCATAATGAAGCAATATCTTTTTATATCCACCTTGATGCAAGATATCAGCAATCTTTTCTTCTTCCTGTTTTCCAAAATATATTTTGGTTGGTGCATAAAATTCAAAATTATTCATATAATGAGCCTCCTTATCCTGCATTTCCACTAAAAATCTTTTTCAACATCCATATCGCAATCATCGATAATATCAATTCAGCAAAAAATTGTGAATAACCTAATCCATACAATGGGAACAGCCAATTTAGGACAAAAATAGCTGGTATCTCTAAAATGATCTTACGCGTGATCGCAAATATCAAAGAATATTTACCTAACCCTATGGCTTGAAAAACTCCTACTGCCATGAAGTCAATACATAAAAAAGGTAACGCCAAACAAAAGCCCCTAAGCAATATTGCCCCATGATGGATGATCTCTTCATTATTCATAAAGATCTTGATCACTTGATCAGCAAAGATATAATACATCAGCACAAAACAGATAATGATCGATAAACTGATCTTGATCGCAAACACAAAAGAATCTTTCATGCGCTGACGATTACCGCTAGCATAGTTATAGCTAATTAACGGCATGACCCCTTGCGATATACCTGAAGAAATATACCAAGGAATATTATACACTTTCTGTACGATGCCCATGCTAGCAACAGCTGTAGCTCCATAGGTCGACGTTATGTTATTAAAAATCGTCATTCCAGTAACATTAAGCAAATTCTGGATAGAAGCTGGGATACCAACTCCACATATACCTTTGATGATTTCTTTATCAAAAGAGAATTTTTTAAAATTCAACGAAATAAAGGTATTGCCTTTTTTCTTATAAAGCAAAACAAAGAAATATAAGCAAGCAAAACAGTTAGAAATAAAGGTTGCTAATGCTGCCCCTTCAGTTTTCATATTTAAAAAACCTGGCAAGATAAATATTGGATCTAGAATGATATTTAAGATACAACCGCTCATCGTTCCGATGCTAGCATGCAATGATGCCCCTTCTGATCTTACTAAATATGCCAAAACAACATTTAATATTGCGGGGATAGCGCCACATACAACTGTCCATTTCAGATACTGATATGTTGCTAAGCTTGTCGAAGCATCAGCGCCAAGCACAAACAATAGCGGCTTCATAAATAACAAGCATGATAATGAAAAGATCGCACTACAAAACAATGAACAATAAAATCCTATCGAACTGGTTTTCGCTACAGTTTCATAATCTTTTCTACCTAGCGCCCTAGCCATCATGCTGCTAGATCCCACACCAAATAGGTTATTGATAGCATTGAAGGCTAATAAAACAGGGGCTGCTAAAGTAACGCCTGAATTTTGAATAGGATCATTTAACATCCCTACGAAAAAAGTATCAGCCAAATTATATATTACCATCACCAGCGAACTTAATATCGTTGGCACTGCCAAAGCCATGACACTTTTAGGAATTGCTTCCTTTTCAAATAAATATATCTTATCGTCCAAATTATCCCCCCTTTTTCTACCTATGATATGAATATTGTAGCACTTGTACAAGCCAAAAGAAAAGTTCTTGCTACTTGCAAGAACCTTTCTTTCATCACCTATTTTGCTTGGCTTAAAGCATCATTAACCGCATCTAAGATACCTGTGCTAGATTCCGTTGCTCCGCTAACCATATCAACATTGGAAGTACCATTATTTGCAATGACACCTTCAATGATCGCATCAACAGCAGATGAATAGATTGCCTCAGTCTCATTTTGGCTAACAACTTCGACACCTGCTACTTTGCCATCTGTAACCGTGACACTAACAGTGATATCGCCACCATGACCTTGTCCAACGCCTTCATAAGTACCATCAGCATATGTGACATTCGTTGAATCAACGATATCTTCATTTGCCGTTTCCGTAACGATACCTTCCTTAACATTTGGATCGGTCCAAACCGTTGCTTGGATATTTCCTTTTTCTTCCGTAGCTGCATTTTTACCAGCAATTCTACCAAACACAAAGGCTTGCAACAAACCATCACCTGACATATAAGCAGCTCCACCTGTGCTAGCAAAACCTTCGGTAACACCACCAGCAGCATATAACCCTTGAATTACCGAGCCATCTTCACGCAAAACATGAGCATCGGTATCGGTAACCAAGCCACCTTGCGTATGTCTTAGATCACCAGTAATCCTGATAGCATAGAATGGTCCTTCCCAGCTAGCTGGCAATTTAGTACGGTTAAACTCATCTTCACCTTTAGCAATCGAAGCAACATAACGATCAAAAGTATCCTTCATTGCTGCTTCATCAATACCTAGATTAGCTGCTAGTTCCTCAGCAGTATTGCCACTGGTAACGATACCTTGTTCGACATAACCTGCGAATTGGCTAGTATTATCAGCTATATTCTTATCAAATACCAAATATGCATATTTGCCTGGCTGCGCTAAAACATGTGGTGAAAGTTCTGAATAACCATTATATTCATTGGTAAAACGAACACCATTCTTATTTACAAAGATACCACCGTTATTAGCAATTGCCTGGGCAATGGTCTGATTGCTTTCTTCATTATAGAATGCATGGCCTTGATAAGCTTTCATATTTGCCACAGCTGCTCCTAATTCCATGCCCCATAAGATACCTTCGCCTGTAGCACCTGGTGCAACCAATGGATAAGCATCTACCATTTCTGGAATATATTCTTCCAACATTTCTTTATTAGCTGCAAAACCAGAAGTTGCTAACACGGTATTATTTGCATAGATATTAAAATCTTTTTCACCATCATTTGCGCTAACCCCAATTACTTCTCCTGCATCATTGGTCAGCAAGCCAGTACCTGCTGTACTTGTAAGGATCGTAATGTTATCAATTCCTTCCAGATAATCGATCATGATCGAAGTCATCTGGCTACCGCCACCTTCTGCAAGATGCATACGATAATTTGATTGACCATAATATAATGAATTGGTAATCAAATCAAAATGAACGCCCATGCTTTCGATCCACTCGATCAATGGTTTTGATTCTTCTACAACTTTGTAAACCAAATCTTTTCTAACTGAATAGTTGCTTGGTCGCAATACGTCTCTAGCAAACCAATCATTATCATCTTGGATATTTGCTTCTTGTTGCTGCGTTGTTCCTACAGCAGGGATGATCCCGCCTGAAAACATCGTTGCTCCGCCTAGATATCCCATTTTTTCAATTAAGATAACGTCAGCGCCATTTTGTGATGCTGAAATTGCTGAAGCAATACCTGCTCCTCCTCCACCAACAACGACAACATCGGTTGTTAGATCGTTCTCTGTTGCTTCTGTGCCTTCAGTATTAGAAGTCGCAGTAGAAGCATTGTTGGTTGATGAACATGCGCTTAGCGATAACATTAAACACAAGCTCATCAATAGCGTAAATACTTTTTTCATGATTTCCTCCTCTTACTTAAATATATTATCTTTTTAGCAGCATGCTAACACCTAGCATGATCATGACGCAGCCAATGATTTGCATGATCGTAATGCTTTCAGCTAAAAAGATAGCGCCAAAAATTACGGAAGATACTGGTTCTGCCATCGAAAATAAGCTAGCTAAGGAGCTGCCTAAAATACTGATACCTTCCTTCAACAAGATAACCGCCAAAAACTGTGCCAAGATAGCTATTATGACCATCAATCCATATGATAAAAGCGGCTGGTCAAAATTAAACTGTCCGCTCAGGGTATTGATGATCATCAAACAAACGCACACACAAGATGCAATATAAAATGAAAGCTTATAGCTATTCATCTTAGATAATCCAAACTTCTCTATGCCAACCAAATATATCGAAAAGGTAAAACCACTAACCAATGCCATGATAACCCCTTGAATTGCCGACAAATCTTGTAAGTTGATAAAGAAACCAACCCCTATCAAACTAACCAGCAAAGCAATCAATTGTTTCTTTTTTAAACCATCATGATAAATAAAATGACAAATCAGCGTAACAAACAACGGATACAAAAAATGCAAGGTCGTCGCAGTTCCAACGGCTATATATTGATAGCTTGAATATAACAGAACCGTAGTAAATACCGCACCAAATAAAGCAACGATAACTACTTTACGCAGCTCAATGCTTGAGATCTTAAACGAAATATGATCCTTTTTCATCAATGTTGCTAAAACCGGTATCGCAAAAAACGAACGAAAAAAAGTTAAGGTAAGCGGTGTATTTCCTAAGCTATAAGTAATTGAGCATAATACTGGGGTAAAACCATAAATCAGTGCCGATATCAGCACAAAAATAATTCCTTTAGTTCTCATAGATCAATTTTGCAACATCATACATTTCATCATGATAGTTTAAACGATATTCGATCTGAATTCCTTTAGCCAATAATTCTTGACAAAGCATAATATCTTCTTCACTAAGATGCATATGCTCATGTTGCCTCCCTTCATTATCTTTTTTTCTTATCAAGCCAATATTGATCTGCTTGATTGCCGGAATCTTTGCGCAGATCCTTGCTGCCTTATCAATGCTATTTACGATTGCTAAGACATTTAAATTACTTTCTTGAATTTCCTGTAATTTTTTAATGGCATCATCCACCGACAAGATCAATAAATTTACCCCTGCTGGTTTAGATAACCCTAAGGTCATCTTCATAAATTGATCATTTACCACTTGATCGTCTCCGATAATGATGGTATGGATCTTCAAATTTATTACCCAGGAAAACGCAACGCTTCCATGCAATAAATTATCATCTACTCGCAATAATTTGATCATAACTTTTCCTTCAAATCTTTCTTTAGCTCTTCAAAGCTTGGATTTTTTAATAGCTTATTCACCTTGGCCTTATCATTTGCCCATTTTGAAACGACCCGACAAAGATTATAAAGATCTTTATCATGTTCTTTCTTTGTTTTGGTCAACACTAAAACCCGAACTAGTTCTTTATCCCAATATACAGGTTTTTTTAAAGTACAGACATAAAACATGCTTTTACGAACGATTCGATAAGAATCTTGAAAATGAACGATGCCATTGCCTAGCTCATCTACCAAACATTTATTATATTCTTCTGGAATTTCTTTGATTAGTTCTTTTTTATAAAGTTCTTGATAAAAATTGTTCTCAACTTCTTCTTTTGTATCGCCATCCAGCATAAAAGTACAATATTCCTCTTTGATAAAAGTATCTAGGTCAAGATCTTTATAACGAATGTCAACCAGTTTATCATGGATCTTTTCCAAATAATTGTCGTCATTGATGATGACACAAGGACAATTATATTGCTCATTGATCCGGTAAGTTGAAATAATAAGATCATATGCTTCGGTTACTTTATCAACTTCAACTATTTGATATTTGTGTGACGAAAAACGTTCCTTAATCTCATTAGCGATCATCACTGCTTCTGGACGTCCTCTACCTGATAATAATGCGATCTTTAAAGGCTTAGTTAATTCGAATCTTGTTACAGCTAAATTGAAATATAACAATAAATAACCAAATTCATTGCTATCAACTTCAACACCATAGATCTGGGTTATGACCTCGCATGCTGAATGGGTCAACTTTGCCGCAAATAAATAACGCCGCATATTATCCTTAACAAGCGGATTACGAATGATCATATGGGTCTGCAGCCTTTCGATCATCAGCGGAATATGCAGGATCATATATTTATACCATTCACTATCTTGGGTAAGATTAAAACCAAAATTATTATTGATTTCCGCCATGATCAAATTTAAACATTTATGCAGATCAGCTTCTTGTTTAGACGTGATATGATTAGATTCAATGATACGCTTGCTTCTAATATGCTGAGCAAGATATATGCTTTCTCCAACCGGTAGCAAAAAATCCCAATATTTTTCCAATGCGTCGATCAATTTCAAAGCTGCTTTGAATTCAATGGTATTCTGCCATTTAGCAATCGTGTTTTCATCAACCTTTACATAGTTATAAAATGTACATCTTCGCATTGAGATGTGGATATGTACAGCCAGATTATGCACAGAATAATCGGACATGTCGATATGGTATTGGCTGCAAATATCTTTGATCATCCCCATCACGACCTGATATTCCTGCTTGGCATCATCATTGCTGAACATCTTATTCGTTTCTAATTGATAACCCTCATCAGCTAAGTTATCATGGAAAAAATACTCTGCAATCGCTAATCTTTTGTCTACCTCGCTGCCTTCCGCAAATATGCCATAATTAGGACGTGATACAACTTTTAGGCGATATTTTGCCAACCGTTGGCGAACATCTTTCATTATCTGAGCCATGGAAGGTCGAGAAACAAACAATTCATCAGCCAAATCCTCAAGCTTTACATGATAATCGATGACCAAAAGTTTTTTTATGATGTAAAGAACTCTTTCATAATAACTATCAGGAATCTCATTATTTTCATATTTTTCCGGATAACAACTCAGCAAAATACTATGGTCATATTCATTCCCTTTATACAAAGTATAGCCTTTGCCACTTTTTGATATGATCTTGCAATCTGCTTGCTGGATGATATCATTGATCTTTGATATTTCACTTTTTACGGTCCTTACCGAAATATCTAGATGTTCTGCAATCTTATCAGCTGTAATATAATCTTCATCGATCATTTCTAATATCTGATATTGCCTTATTGTTAACGAATCCATATAAAACCTCTTTCAAATATTATAGCAAAAACAGACAAGAATCTTAAATCCTTGTCTGCGTCTTTGCTATTAGAAGAATCCGACCCAAGATCCCAAGATACCAACAACTATCGTTATTAATAAGATATGTGTTGATTTTAGACCTTTTTTCAAAAGTCCAAACATTGCCAAAGTATATACAAATGGTAATAATAATGGGAAAATCTGATCTAAATATGTTTGAATAGCGAAAGTTGTTTCTCCGATCGTTACGCTTAAGCTGGTAGTCATCACAACCATGGAAGCTGTCATACCGCCGATTACCATCAGACCAACGATCGTAGCAGCTTTAGAAATCGTTTGGATAATATCATTTTCTTTGATATTGGTCATTAACTTAGTTCCAAACATATAGCCATATTTTGTTCCAAAGTAACGAACTAAGATATGCGGAATATTAAATAATACCAAAAATACGATTGGTGCTAATGGACTTCCTTGTTGTGCCAAGGAAATACCGATACCTGAAGCAATTACTCTAAATGTTCCCCAGAAGAAGCTATCGCCGATACCAGCCATAGGTCCCATCAAACCAACTTTAACATTATTAATTGCTGATTTATCAAAATTAGGATTTTCACTTGCTTCTTTTTCCATTGCTGCGGCAACTCCTGAGATCAAGCCTGAAACATGAGGAGTTGTATTAAAGATAGCCATATGTCTTGTTAAAGCATCAGCTTGTTCTTCTTTTGTTTTATAAAAGCGTTTGATAGCTGGTTCCATACCTACACAGAAACCTAATGCTTGTTGTCTTTCATAGTTATAGCAAGCTTCTAGTAAAAATGATCCCCAGAATAAGCCGTTTATTAATTTTTTATCTTCCTTTGTCAATACGTTAGTCATCGAACAAGTCCTCCTCTTCTGCTTGAACGGTTACAGTTTTTGGTTTTTCAAAGCATACTACAAATGCAATAACTGCTCCTAATACGGTAATACCTAAGATTGGTAAATTCAAATATGCTAAGCAAGCAAAACCTAATACAAAGTAAATAGCATTTTTTGCGGTCATCATTGGTTGCAACAACAATGCAAAACCAACAGCTGGCAACAAACCACCGGCAACGCTCAAACCATTCATGATAGGTTCAGGAATGGCAGCAATGATACC
>CASGCC010000011.1 GCA_949299585.1 uncultured Bacillota bacterium
TGAACAAAAGCCAGATATTACGATCTTCGCCGGGGATATCGTGGATGAAAATACTAGCTATGATCAAATGGTTGCTTGTTTGACAAAGCTTAGCAAGATCGATGGGGAAAAATACTTTGTGCTTGGCAATCATGAAAAAAATAATTATGGCATCAAACGGGATTATGATCTTGATGAGCTATTGCGCTTATTAGCAATTAATGACATCAAACTGCTGCAAGATGAACAAATAATGATTGACGATATCTTGATATATGGCAGGGACGAAGCATCGCTACCAAAATTTGCCAAAGAAGATATGGTCATCGTTGTCGATCATGAACCTGATGATCTACAAATAGCAAGCACCAATAATGTCGATATACATCTTTCGGGACATGTGCATGGCGGACAATTATTTGGGGTAAAATGGCTTTATGATTCTTTGCACCTTTTTGAAAACAGCTATGGTAAAAAGCAGATCGATGATATGATCTCCATCAATAGCAGCGGGGTAGCAGGTTGGGGCTTTCCAAGCAAAAGCCAAGGAAAGGCAGAAGTGGTCATCATTGATCTTTAAAACAAGCATAGGCTTGTTTTTTTTGAAAATTAATTTTAAAAAAAGAAGAAATAAGAAGCTAAAATTCTAAATATCTTTAAAAATTATACAATTCTTTAAATTTATCTTTTTATCTTGGTAAAAATAATTGACATTACATCAAAAATTGCTATAATGCACTAGCAAGGAAGGTAAATGTAATTGCAGATAGAAATTAGACAATATGATTTATTAAGTGATTTGCTAGTTGAAAAGGTTGCAGAATGCACGCTTTTCAATGAAAATTTATTAGCTTATAGCTTAGATGAAAACAACGTCAAAGTTAGTTTTAATGACGATGAAATATTATTGGTAAATAAATCAGCTCAAGGGATAACGACCATCCATCTTCAAGATGGCAAAGGCGAATGCCGGATCATTTCGCCAATGGGCGAATTGTGTTTTGAAGCCATCGTTGATGCGTATCATGTTAAGCCAAAAGAAATGATGCTTAAATATCGCTTGCTGGCTAATGGAGAAGTTGTAAGTCATTATCAATATGAGTGGAAAGGTATGTAAAAGATGAACCAAATTGAAAGCAATTTAAAATCAGCTTTACAAGCAGCAATCAAAAAGAACTTCGATCTTGATGTTACAGATATCTTGATCGAAAGGCCAAAAGATCTAAATCATGGGGATTATGCTACCAATGCTGCGATGAAGATCTGCAAGTTGGCAAAGATGAAACCTGTTGATGTTGCGCACATCTTAGCTACTAACATCGATAAGGCCGCAGCAAATATCGAAAAGATCGAAATTGCAGGCCCAGGCTTTATGAATTTCTTTATTTCTAGCAATACTTTGACAGAAGTAATTGCAAAAGTGTTAGCGGAAAAAGACAATTATGGTAAAAGCGATGCTGGCAAAGGTCTTAAGATCAATGTGGAATATGTCAGCGCTAACCCAACTGGCGATCTGCATCCAGGCCATGCTCGAGGAGCAGCTATGGGTGACAGCATTACGCGTTTGATGAAGATGGCAGGATATGATGTGACCCGCGAGTATTATATAAATGATGCGGGCAATCAGATCCATAATATGGCGCTAAGCTTACAGGCTCGTTACTTGCAAGCATGCGGCAAGGATGTTCAAGTTCCAGAAGATGGCTATCATGGACCTGATCTGATCACGATCGCTAATGAGCTTTATGCCAAAGAAAAAGATAAATATGTGGAAGATACGCCGGAAAATTATGAATTTTTCCGTCAATATGGTTTAAATAAAGAACTAGATAAATTAAAAGCAGATCTTAAAGCCTTTAATGTAGAATTTGATGTTTGGACCAGCGAAAAATCTTTATATGAAAGAGGTTTGGTCGAAAAAAGCTTAGAAACATTGAAAGCTAATGGCTATACCTATGAAGCTGAAGGAGCATTATGGCTAAAGACCACGATGTTCAATGATGATAAAGATAGGGTCTTGGTAAAAAGCGATGGTTCTTATACATATTTGACCCCAGATATCGCTTATCATTTAAATAAGCTGGATCGTGGCTATGATAAATTGATCGATCTTTTAGGAGCTGACCATCATAGCTATATCACGCGGCTAAAAGCTGCGATCCAAGCATTAGGATATGAAGCTGATAAGCTAGATGTCGATATCATCCAGATGGCTAGGATGATCAAAAACGGTGAAGAGTTTAAGTTGAGCAAACGCAGCGGCAAAGCTGTTAGCTTACGTGATCTATTAGATGAAGCAGGAAGCGATGCGGTAAGATATTTCTTTGCCTCCAGAGCAGCTGATACCCAGATGGATTTTGATCTAGATATGGCAACCAAACAATCTAATGAAAATCCTGTATATTATGCTCAATACGCTCATGCTAGGATGTGTTCGATCCTGCGTCAGGCAGATAATATCGAATTAGCTGATCATTATGAATTGATCAAGCATGAAAAAGAATTGACCTTATTGAAACAGATCAATGAGTTTACCAATGTCGTGGCTGATTGTGCTGCTAGCCGGATGCCACATAAGATGTGCAACTACATCCAGAAGTTAGCTAGTGATTTCCATAGCTTTTATAATGAATGTAAGGTAATCGATAGCAATGCCCCTGAATTATCTGCACAGCGTCTTGCTTTGGTGGCTGCTTGCCGCATTACATTAAATAATGCCCTGAATAGCATTGGGGTCAGTGCACCGGAAAAAATGTAACATTTTTAGGAGGAAAATTTACGATGGCCAATTTAACGATGACCGATGTAGCATATAATTGCTTATCAAAACGTAAAAAAGGAATGGAATTCATCAAATTATATGATGAAGTTATCAAAACATTAGAAATTCCCGAAAATCTGCAAAAAAAGAAAAGAGCTCAATTCTATTCAGAATTGATGCTGGATAATCGTTTTGCCAATCTAGATAATAAATGGGATCTAAGAGCTCGTCATACCTTTGATGAAACGCATATCGATACCAGTGAGATCGAGATCGATGATGATGTGATCTTTGAGGATGAGATCATCGATGATGAAAATGAAGATCACGAAGATCACGAAGAAAAGATCAAAGAAGATGATGAATACTAGGAGCATGAAACTGCTCCTTTTTTTGTTTTAAATTGCATAAAAAAACGCAGCATATTGCTGCGCTTGATCAAGATCATTCAACGCTAAAAGCTTGTTTTAAGGCTTCGGCTATGCCGTTGCAATCTTGGGTTGCTCCAGAGATGGTATCAACATTTAGTGATTGCTGGTCGATGATCGATTGAAGGTATTGATCGATGCTGTCTTGATCGCCATACATATCTTCGGCACCGCTGGTAATTTCAATGTTGACGATCTGGCCGGATTCGATGGTTGCTTCAATGGTATATTCGCTAGATGTGCTAGATGCACTGCCAGAATATGTTCCATCAGGCAATTGGGCCCAGATGGCTTCATTAGCACTTTCGTCATAGATATTGCCATAGCTGCTGCCATCTTGTGGCTCCCAGAAGTTATAGTTGGCTGGCTTATAAGAATTGGTTGCTGCAGTTGTTAGGTCCGTAGATTCATCAAGCTTACCGACAACAATGACACAAAGCAAGTTCAAGTTACCTTCTGCTTTGATCTCTTTGGAGTTATCAGGCATAGAATATGTGCCGACGGTATGACCGAATTCGACGCTGCCATCTTTGCTCGTTAGATATTTTTCGATATCCCAGTTATCTGTGGTGATAAGATCGAAATTGCCACCATTATTGATGTTGATCTCACCATCTACAGGGATGTCTAGCGCGGCATAGAAATGCGTCTTATATCCTAAGGCATTGGCAGCTAGATTTAAATAACTTGATTCTTGACCAGCATCAAAGATGCCATAATACATTTGTGAATACCAATCGTTGTAGGCTTCATCATGATATTCTTGATCTCTTAGAACATCAGCCTAGACCAATACGGTAACGGTACCTTCACTAACACAATTTTCACCAAATGTTTTAAATAGTGATTTTTGCTTTTCATAATCACGAATGACAATAAAATGAGGAGCTGTTAATTTATGTGCCGTACCGATCGAATTAGCAAAATTAAACATTGTCGTTAATTCTTCATCAGTTGGTGCATCTTCAACATTCTTAGAAAAATTACCGGTTTCTAATCCGTTGAAAGCTTGTGGGTTCTGGGCAAAGATATCCAGAACATTAAGTGTTTCATCATTGCTTGTAGCTTCACTTGTTTCAGCAGCACTTGTTTCCTGAACAGTTTCATTTTGATTTGCCGTATTGGAACAGCCGGCTAATACTAATAATGCTAAAAGCAGTACAAATATTTTTTTCATCTTCTATCCTCCTGTTTTCATTATATGGGCTTGCTTTAAATATTCAAGTTGTGATATTATTATAACATAATGGTAAAAAAGTAAGTGAAGATAATATGAGCAAGCGGATAATTGATAATTACAAATATCTAGATGAAGATATCAAGATGATCTTAGAAATCTATGGAGGAAAATGGACGATCAGGATAACTAATTTTCTATGTCGCAAAGATATGCGATTTGGTGAACTGTTAAAAGCAATCCCGGATATCAATCCAAAGACCTTGACCAGCTGCTTAAAAAATTTAGAAAAGCATGGTATCATCAATCGGACGCAATACATGGAGATACCACCTAAAGTAGTTTATTCCTTGACCGAAAAAGGCAAAGAGTTTGGTCATGTGGTTCACGCCATGGCTGAATGGGGTGAAAAATATTTACATTAAGATAAGCGCTTTCAAAATTACTTTCTTGATGGTATAATAAAAACACCATTAAAGAAAGGATGTCGATAAGTTGGCGCAGATAAAGAAAATAATTTTATTGATAGGTGTCATGCTGATGAGCATTTGCCATGTAAGTGCAGAAACAACATTCATCAATCCTATTGAAGACGGCGAGGTAGTTCGTGAGTTCGATGCTGAAAAAGGTTATAAAAGAATTGCTATTTCCAATGACGATATCAAGAATGCTGAGGTCTTGGTTAGCTGTGATGGCAAGGTCAAGAATATCGATAAACGCTTAAATGGGACATATGATGTAACGATCACGCATGAAGATGGTTATATCACGATGTATATCGATATGGGAAAGGTTAATTTTGAAGTAGGCAGCGAGGTCAAACAAGGTGATGTCCTAGGTAAAGTTAGCGATAATATGAAATACTTAGAATTTGTCATCATCAAAGATAATAAACGTTTGGAAAATACGAAAGATTTAATTACAGAAAAATAACGTTAGTACTTTAAAAAAGTTTTAAAATGTTTTAAAATTGATTTGTAAATAGGAGGAAATTTTAAAATGGTATTAGTTTCTGCAACAGAAATGATCAAAAAAGCTCATGAAGGGCATTATGCAGTTGGACAATTCAACATCAATAACATGGAATGGACTAAGTCAATCTTAGCAGCTGCTCAGGAAGCAAATTCACCTGTTATCTTGGGTGTTTCTGAAGGTGCTGGTAAATACATGGCTGGTTACAAGAATGTTGTAGCTATGGTTAAAGAAATCCATGATTATATGGGAATCACTGTTCCAGTTGCATTGCATTTGGATCATGGTTCATTTGATGGAGCTAAAGCTTGCATCGAAGCTGGCTTTACTTCAGTTATGTTTGATGGATCTCACTATGATTTCGACGAAAACGTTGCTAAGAGCAAAGAAATCCTTGAATTAGCTCATAGCAAAGGTATCTCTGTTGAATGTGAAGTTGGTGGTATCGGCGGTGTTGAAGACGGCGTTACTTCTAACGGTGAATTAGCTGATCCAAAAGAATGTGCAGATATCGCTGCTCTAGGTGTTGATTTCTTAGCTGCTGGTATCGGTAACATCCATGGTAAATACCCTGCTAACTGGGCTGGATTGAATTTTGATCGTTTGGCTGAAATTCAAGCTAGCACAAATGGCAAACCATTAGTATTGCACGGTGGTTCTGGTATCCCTCAAGATCAAATCTTGAAAGCAATCTCTTTAGGTGTTTCTAAGATCAACGTTAACACTGAATTACAATTAGTATTTGCTGATGCAACTCGTAAATACATCGAAGCTGGTAAAGATCTAGAAGGTAAAGGATATGACCCTCGTAAGTTATTAGCTCCAGGTGCTAAAGCAATTACGGAAAAAACAATTGAATTGATGAAACAATTCGGTTCAGCTGACAAGGCTTAATCAAGATACCTGATTTATTAGTCCAAGCAAATGATGCTTGGACTTTTTTAGCGCATAAGTGTGCAAGCGCTTGCATAAAATGATGATTTGTGATAGAATTCATATAAATTAAGGGATGGTAATTGTAGTTATACAAGCTTAACCCATTTAAAAAGACGATGAGTTTTTTTGAATGGGTTTTTTAATGGAAAGGAGCGGCTAATGAAATTAGGAATAATGGGATCTGGTGATATCGTTTCATCGATGCTTAGATTATTTAAAGCACTTGATGCATATCAATGCAAAGCTTTATTTTGCCGAAAAGTAAGTGAACATCGTGGGCAAGAACTGGTAAAGAAATATGATATTGCCAAATTGTATACGGATATGGATGCTTTTTTGATGAATGATAGTTTTGATACCGTATATGTAGCCGTTATCAATAATTATCATTATGATTATTGTAAAAAAGCAATCATAGCTGGTAAAAATGTGATATGTGAAAAACCTTTTACCGTTACTTATGAACAGGCTAAAGAACTTATCGAATTAGCTGATAGACATCATGTCATGATATATGAACTATGCCGTAATGTATTAACTAATAACTATGCTTCGATCAAGGAGCATTTGGCCAAGATCGGAAAAGTATCGATGATCGACGCTAGTTTATGCCATTATTCACGCCGTTATGATGACTATAAAAAGGGAGTCATTGCTCCAGTTTTTGATGCTTCAAAAGCAGGTGGGTCATTATATGATTTTGGTATATATGCCTTGCATTTTATCATAGGTTTGTTTGGTGAACCACATGATGTTAGTTATGAGGCAATCAATGGAGAAGATGGAGTAGATCTAGCGGGATGCTTGATCCTGCGTTATACGGATATGATCGCAAACGTATCATTATCAAAGATTGCTAATGCACCGGCATATTTTTGTATTCAAGGTGAAGATGGCTATATTTCATCAAATTCATCAGTTATGTATATAAAAGAAGTAACATTATCTCAGCATGGGAATATACAAACCATTGCAAAAGATGATCCAAATAATATCTTTGAGGAACTTATTATGGTTGAAAAGATGTTTACAAGCAAGGATCATGGCAAATTAGCTAAGTGTTTACATGATACCTTGATATGCATAAAAGTGATCGATCAGATAAAAAGAAGGGGTTTAAATGAAGATAAGGCGAATATTGACAAATAATGCAGCAGTAGTATTGGATGAAAACGATCAAGAGCAAATCGTCTGTGGCAAAGGCATTGCCTACAAAAAAAGACCAGGTGATGAACTTGATGAAGCATTGATCAATCAAACCTTTGTTTTACAGCCTGACAGCAAGTTAAAAATGCAGCTTGAACAATTGTTGATGGATATTCCTTTAGAATATGTCGTATTGGCTAATGATATCGTCAAGATGGTCAAGGTTGCCATGGATATCAAGATAAGCGATAGCTTGATCATTTCTTTGGCTGATCATATTTATGGCGTAATGAAAAGACTCGAAGAAGGATATGGGATTCCAAATGGCTTGATCTGGGAAATCAAGAGGTTTTATGAAAAAGAATTTGAAATAGGAATGCTAGCTAAGGAAATGATCGAGCAAAAGCTTGATGTTAAATTAGCAATCGACGAGGCAGCATATATTGCCATGCATATCGTGAACAGTGAAACTGATAACAGCACGATGGACGAAACCATCAAGATAACCAAGATCATGCAAGATATCTTAAAGATCGTTAGATTATATTTTAATGTGGAGTTTGATGAAGATTCAGGTTATTATTATCGTTTTATCATGCATTTAAAATATTTTGCTCGACGAATATTGCGTCATGAGGAATTAGCTAATGAAGATAATAATGATCTAGCGCAGATTATTTTTGCAAAATATCAAAGTGCCAATGCTTGTGCTCAAAAAATAGCTAGTTTTTTAGCTGAAACCTTAAATTATCATATTTCCGATGAGGAAAAAATGTATATTACGATTCATATCCATAACGCTATCAGCAAGGGGATCAAAAAGGCAGGTGACAAAGTTTAGAGCTGTTAGCTATAAATATAAGGATGGTTACATTAAGTTGGCTTAACCTTCGTTTCAAACATAGTAATTTGAAAAAGGAGGAAAAATTATACTATGGCAAAATATACAAAATTAGTACAAGATATCATCAAAAATGTTGGTGGAAAAGAAAATGTCAAAGATCTAAGACATTGCGTTACTCGTCTTCGCTTCAATTTGTATGATGAAAGCAAAGCAAATGATGAAGTTTTGAAAAATATGGATGGAGTAATTTCCGTAGTAAAGGCGGCAGGCCAGTACATGGTCGTAATTGGCGAGCATGTTACCGAAGTATATGATGAAGCCTGCCGACAGTTAGGCATCGATACAGGCGAAGCTAAAACAACGACAAAAGCTAAGAAATCACCTATTGATTATTTCTTAGGTGTTATCATGGCTGGTATGGGACCAACATTGAACTTGCTATGTGCATGTGGTATCATCAAAGGATTGATCGTCGTAGCAGCAATTTTTGGCTTATCAACAGATTCAGGTTTATATGCGCTGATGAATGCTGCAGGTGACTGTATTTTCTATTCTTTACCATTGGTATTGGGTTTTAACGTTGCTAAAAAATTTGAGATCGATCCATATTTTGGCTTGTTGTTTGGAGCAGCATTAACTTATCCTACTATTCAGGGAGTTGATCTAGATTTATTTGGTTTTACGGTCAATGCAACTTATACTTCAACTTTCTTACCAGTATTATTTGGCTTGATGGTGGCAATTCCTTTTTATAAATTTTTAGATAGCCATATCCATAAATTATTAAAAGGTTTTTTGACGCCAATGATAACCTTGTTGATCATGTTCCCGTTGACGTTTGTGATCATTGGTCCGGTTGCTAACTTAGTTGGTGTTGGCATTAACTTTGTTTTGAATTTTGTCTTTGAAGTTTCACCAGTTTTAGGTGGGTTCATCATGGGTGGTTTATGGCAGATCTTAGTTATGTTTGGGGTACATGGTATTCCAACGATGTTTGCTTTCTATGATCTGTTAGCTGGTAATCCAAGTACGATGTTAGCTATGACATCATGTGCTTGCTTTGGTGTTTGTGGTACCTTGTTAGCTGTTTTCTTAAAGACGAAACAAACAAAATTAAAATCACAAAGCTTTTCAGCCTTTATTTCCGCTTTCTTAGGAGTAACGGAACCTGCAATGTATGGAATCATCATTCCTCGTAAGATGCTATTGGTTATTACTTGTATCGGAGGAGCAGCTGGCGGCTTGGTAAATGGCTTGATGGGCTTGAAGATGTATACTTATGCAGGTATGGGCATCATTGGTACCTTAAGCTTGTTGAATCCTGAAGCTCCAGCTTTCTTACCTATCGTAGTAGCTGTTGTCGTTCCGTTTATCGTCACTTTTGCGATAACGATGAGCTTATATAAAGGTGAAGATGGGGATAATGCTGAACCAGAACAAAAAACTAAACAGCATATTCAGATTGCTTCACCTGCTGATGGTGAGGTAAAATCTTTATCGGCATCGAGCGATGAAGTTTTTGCGCAAGAAACATTGGGCAAAGGTTGTGTTATCTTTCCTAAAAATGGTAATGTTTATGCACCGGTAAGCGGAACTGTTACAACCTTGTTTCCAACCAAGCATGCTATTGGCATTACTGCTGATAATGGGGTGGAAGTATTGATCCATATCGGTATCAATACCGTTAATTTAAAAGGAAATTATTTTGAAAATATCATTAATCAAGGAGATCATGTTGAAAAAGGACAATTGATGGTTACCTTTGATAAGGATGCGATCGAAAAAGCAGGTTTTTCTTGTGAGATCCCACTAATAATTACCAATACGGCAAAATATTTAGATGTCGTAGAATTGGATAATGAATATCACGAACATGGTGATGACATCTTAACGATCATTTAGGAGGATATTTATGAGCTTTCCAAAGAATTTTTATTGGGGCGGAGCAACCGCTGCTAATCAATATGAAGGTGGATGGAATGAGGGTGGCAGAGGACTTGCTGCAACCGATATCACGACCGGGGCTACTAAAGATTCGCGACGTATGAAAACTTATGTCAATGAAGATGGAAGTTATGGAGCTGTACCATCTTTTGGTGGAAAATTGCCTAAAAATGCTCACTATGCGGTAGCCGAAGGCTATTACTATCCTAATCATCTTGGTAGTGATTTTTATCATCGTTATAAAGAAGATATTGCTTTGTTTGCTGAAATGGGCTTTAAGATGTTTAGAATGTCAATTGCATGGCCTAGGATCTATCCGCATGGCAATGATGAAAAACCAAATCATGAAGGTCTTGCTTTCTATCATAAGGTATTTGATGAATTACATAAATACGGCATCGAACCATTGGTCACCATCTCCCACTATGATGATCCTTTATATATCGAAGAAGAGCTAGGTGGTTGGGAAAATCCCGATACGATTGCTTTATTTGAACGCTATTGCCAAACATTGTTTGCTGAGTATAAGGATGATGTCAAATATTGGCTAACGTTTAATGAAATCAATAGTGCGACGATGATTGCTACCTTTTTCCCTAATATACCAGCAACCATGGAAGTAGCTAACTATAAATCTTTGCATCATAAATTTGTGGCAAGTGCTAAAGTAGTTAAATTTGCTCATGATAATTATCCACAATTTAAGATGGGATGCATGATCGCAGGATTATTTAGTTATCCATTAACATGTGATCCTAAAGATGTCGTTGCAACGCAGCAAAAAATGCAGGATTATTTCTATTATGCGGGCGATGTCATGGTAAGGGGCTATTATCCGCGTTTTGCCCGCAAGATGTGGAAAAAACTAGCGATTCCTGAAACATTCTTTTCTAAAGATGCTGAGGTTCTAGCGGCGGGAAAAGTAGATTTCTTTACTTATAGTTATTATTCTACTAGCTGTCATACGACGCATAAAGATGCTAAACGTGATGGTGGAGGTAATTTATCGTTAGGATATTATAATGAATATCTTAAATACTCACAATGGGGATGGTCTATGGATCCAGATGGCTTGCGTTATAGCTTGAATGAAATTTATGATCGTTATCAGATTCCGATCATGGTCGTAGAAAATGGTTTAGGTGCTATCGATAAATTAGAAGATGGCAAGGTTCATGATGATTATCGTATTGAATATATGCGAGCTCATGTCAAGGCCATGAGTGCAGCGATTGACGATGGTGTCGAGCTGTGGGCTTATACCCCATGGGGATGCGTTGATCTGGTTAGCGCTTCTACGGGAGAGATGCGTAAAAGATATGGTGTGATCTATGTTGATCTTGATGATGAAGGCAAGGGCAGCTTAGATCGCTATCCTAAAGATTCATTCTATTGGTATAAAAAATGTATTGCCAGCAATGGTGAAGATCTAGAATAAATTAACTTGGTTAAATATTTATATTCATGTTTATCGTGATAAGAAAAAAATTATAAAACAGTTCAAAAGAAATAGCGCTGGATCCTATTAAAGGAAAAGCGCTATTTTTGCTAAAAACATAATTTTTTATGCTTTATGTAAATGTATAAAGAATTAAACATAAGTAAAGAAGAGTTTAAATCAAAGATCATGCAATTCTTTATTGATAATTTTGGTAAGTGTAAATATTTTGTTGTCGTATTCATACTTTAAAATACAACAATTATAAAATCTATCCGTTTTTTTGACCAAAGCATGCTGTTCCCATCGGCGATAAAATTGAGCAAGAGCAGCACCGTGTGTTACGATCAAGATATTATGACCGTTTTTATCGTCAGCGATCTTTGAAATCGTGTCATTGATCCTTGCTTGAAAATCTAATTCTTTTTCGCCGCCATAGCCATAGAAAAAATCTTTATAAGGCAATGGGGGATTTAATGATTCATCTTGGCCTTCAAAACGTCCAAAGTTCCATTCTTTTAGTCCTTTTAGCCGCGCATAAGGTTTATTGTTGCCAATGATTATCTCAAGCGTATCGCTGGCTCTTTCTGAAGTTGAGGCATAACAGCTATCAAAATGGATATCATTATCAATAAAATATTGTTTAGCATGTAGCGCTTGTTTGATTCCTAGATCGGTTAAAGGCGAATCACACCAGCCTTGAATTTTATGATGTAAATTGAAAAGCGTTTGACCATGTCGCATGATGTATAAGGTTTTCATTTCTTTTCCTCCTTTAAATGATATGATATTAGTATAAAAGATGGGAGTTGCTCCCGAGCAAGAGGTAAAAATGAAATATACGATGAAAGATGTATGCCAACAAACGGGACTATCATATGATACGTTAAAATATTATTGTAAGATCGGTCTGATTCCTAATGTTTCCAGGGATCAGAATAATTATCGATTATTTGATGAATATCATATTAATTGGATCAATAGCTTGCTTTGTCTGAAAAAATGTGGTCTAAGTATTAAGATGATGCAAGAATATTTAAAGTTATGCTTACAGGGACCTCAAAGCATTCCTCAGCGCATCGAAATGTTAAATGATGTGCAACAAGATATAAAGCAAAAAATTGAGCAATTAAATGATGATTTAAACTACATTGAAAATAAATTATGTTTATATCAGCGGATGTTAAATAAGGAAATACCTTATAAAAGCAATCTGATTGATAAATATAAATGATAATGGTTGGTGATGCTAGAATTATCATTCATTTGTGATATAATTTAGGCGTTTTTTGGAAGAGGTCAGCTATGAAATATTTCTTTTTTGATATCGATGGTACACTAACAAGTTCAAAAGAATATGGGAAGATCCCGCCATCGACCATGAAGGCGATCGCTGCTTTGCAAAGTACTGAGCATTTTGTAGCGTTAGCTACGGGAAGAGCGCATTGTTTAGCAAGTGAATTTGCGCAAAAGATCAATATCGTTAACTATGTATGTGAAGGCGGCAATTGTTTGGTAAAAGATAATAAGGAAATATCTTATGAAATTCCCGATAAGACCGAGATGAATGCTTTGATCGCTCAATGTGAAAAATTAGACATACCTTATGCGTTGAGCATCGAAGATAACAAGATCGGTTACAGCAAGTGGGCAGATTTTAAAGCGATGATCGGCAATGGCTGTGCGATCATGCAAGAAGTGATCTACGTTCCAAATCTGGATTATCGGGATAAAGATATCAGGCGGATCTTTCTATATAATGATAAAGCGAAGATCAGCAAACTTACAGGGTTTAAGCAATTATGTTTGATGGGCTATGAATGGAGCCCTTTCCGTTTGATCGAGCCGGATGATAAGTACAAAGGAATATCTAAGTTAGTAGAAATGATTGGTGGAAATCAGCAAGATATCGTAGTTTTTGGTGATGGGGTCAATGATATCAAGATGTTTGAAAAAGCCCCATTTAAGATTGCGATGGGCAATGCTTGCGAACCGTTAAAACAGATGAGCGACTATATCACGCATGATTCTGCAACAGACGGTATTGAACATGCGTTGAAGCATTTTGGGTGGATAGGATGAAGATAAAAGCAATATTATTTGATATGGATGGTGTATTGATGGATAGTGAGTATTACTATCATTTTGGCACCTTTAATTGGATGCGCCGTTTAGGGTTTACTGGTGATCATAGCCAATTGAATAAACTGATCGGCACGACGATGGCAACGACCTACGATATGCTATATGACTTGTTTGCTGGTCGTTATAGCAAGGAAGAGCTAACCAAGGTCAATGAGGAATATTTTGAAAAAGAAGATCCTTTGGATTGTAAAAAAATTATGTTTGCCAATGTAAAGGAATGTTTGATATCATTTAAGAAGATGGGGCTTAAGCTTGCCTTGTGTTCAGCCAGTCCGATGAAAACGATAATGGATGATCTAAGACAAATGGAGATCGACAATCTATTTGACTGTATAACCAGCGGAGAAAACTTTGAACGCAGCAAGCCTGATCCGCAGATTTATTTATATGCAATGGAAAAATTGCATGTTACGAGCAGCCAATGCATCGTATATGAAGATTCAACGATCGGAATAGCTGCTGGCAAAGCTAGCAAGGCTTTGTGCATTGCTAAGGCTGATGATCGGTTTGGACAAGATCAAAGCCAAGCTGACCTGATCATCAAAGATATAAATGAATTATTAGAATATGTAAGGAAGTGGAATAATGGAAGAGATCTTTCGGATTGAAGGCGGACATTTGCTAAATGGTGAAGTGCGGGTCAGTGGTGCTAAAAATGCGACCGTTGCACTTATACCAGCTGCGATCTTAGCTAATGGCCCAGTAGCGATCGTTGGTGTTCCGCAGATCGCTGATGTAGATAATTTAGCCGATATACTTAAAGAATTAAACGTAAAGGTGACAAAGGTAGCAGATGATCATTTGATCATCGATCCTACTAAAATGCATAATACGACTTTAGATAGCGCAGCCGTGACCAAATTGCGTGCCTCATATTATTTTATGGGTGCTTTGCTTGGAAAATATGGTTATGTTAAGATCAAGATGCCAGGAGGCTGTTATCTAGGACCTAGGCCGATCGATCTGCATTTGAAAGGTTTTGAAGCCTTAGGGGCAACTGTTGTTTATGATAAAGGCTGTTATACGATCAGTGCGGATAAGCTGGTAGGAACCAAGATCTTCTTGGATATTGCCAGCGTAGGTGCAACGATCAATATCATGATGGCAGCGGTTTATGCCAAAGGACGTACAGTGATCGAAAATGCTGCTAAGGAACCGGAGATCATTGATATTGCCACGTTGTTGAACAAAATGGGGGCGCAGGTAAGAGGAGCAGGTACCAACGTAATTACCATTGATGGTACCGATAATCTGATGGGTTGTTTTCATGAGATCATCCCTGATCGTATCGAAGCAGGAACTTTTATCGTAATGGCTGCAGCGATGGCCAAAGAAGTAAAGATCACTAATATCATTCCTGCCCATTTGGAAGCTTTGTTATCAAAGCTAGATGAAATGGGCGTAAAGATGGATGTCGATATCGATAGCGTTACGATCTATCATAGCGAACATTTAAAACCGATCGATATCAAGACGGCACCATATCCTGGCTTTGCAACTGACCTGCAACAGCCACTAACGCCGCTGATGTGCAAATGCGAAGGTCAAAGCTCGATCAAAGAAACGATTTATCCTGAGCGTTTCAAGCATTGTGTCGAATTGCAAAGAATGGGTGCAGATATCGATATTAGAACAGGGTCAGCACTTGTTAATGGACCAGTCGCGCTATTTGGTGATGATGTGGTAGCTACCGATCTAAGATGCGGGGCTTCCTTGATCATTGCTGGCTTGATGGCAGAAGGTGTGACACGGATACATGAGATATATCATATCGATCGCGGATATGCGAATATCGACGCTAAGCTGCGCTCATTAGGAGCACATATCGATAGGGTCGAGATCGATGAATAAAAAAATCAAAGGATCAGCATGGTTGATAGGATGTAGCGGAGGGCCAGATTCAATGGCCCTTTTAGCTATGGCTTCAGCTTTGAAGATGAAGGTCATGGTGGCTTGCGTAAATTATCGGAAAAGAGAAACTGCTATGCGTGATGTTAAGATCGTTGAACGTTTTTGTCGTAAGCATGATATACCTTTTTTTCTTTTGGATGAGCCATATGAATATCAAGGTAATTTTCAGGCTTTTGCTCGTAAATATCGTTATGATTTTTTTCGAAAGCTTGTTGCTGAGCATGATTTGGCAGGAGTATTGATCGCTCATCATAAAGATGATCTGATCGAAACATATCTGATGCAAAAAGCCAAGAACTTACAACCTGAATATTATGGGCTGAAACAGGAAATATATTTAGATGGTTTGCGGGTATATCGCCCATTATTAGCTTATGATAAAGAAGATCTGGAAAATTATTGCCGTTATCATCGGATCGCTTATGGCATAGATGAGTCAAATCTTAGTGATGATTATGCCCGTAATGTCGTTCGTCATCAGCAGATCGTTAAATTAGATAAGCTGGCAAAAGATGCGATGCTCAAAAAGATCGCTCAAGAAAATACGCTTCTTCTACAACAGCGCAATGTCTTTGCTCAGCATATCCATGAAGGAAAGTTTTTGTTAGAAGATTATTGGCAATTAGAAGATAAGGCTGGTTTTTTGCGTTATTATTTTGCAAGATGGGGCAATTGTCATCTAAGCAATGATCATATCATGGATATCATGAAAAAAATGGCGCAGAAAGATACCTTTTTGTTAGACATTCAAGGAAATGTGTTTAATAAAAGCTATAAAACTTGTGAAATTATGGGAAATTCACCACAAGATTACAATTTTGTATTACAATCATATTGTGAACTTGAAACACCTTATTTTGTGGTAAGAAACAGCGGGCGTAATATCGATGGGGTTAGCGTTACTGCTGAAGATTATCCGCTGACGATATGCAACGCTAAACCGGGAGATAAGATCAAGATGCGTTTTGGTCATAAAAAGCTTTCGCGTTTCTTTATCGACCGTAAGATTTCGCTTATGGAAAGGCAAAGCTGGCCAGTTGTTAAAAATCGACACGGAGAAATTATCTTAGTGCCAGGATTAGGCTGTGATGTGGCGCACTATACTTTAAATCATAATCTTTTTGTGATAAAATTATGTAACAGCTCAAAGGAGAAAATAGATGAATCCGAATATTAAAAAAGTATTGATCAGTGAAGAAGAAATCGTTAAAAGATGTTATGAATTAGCGGCAGAAATCGATCGTGAATATGCCGGTAGGAACAATAAAGTATTATTCGTAGCCTTGTTGAAAGGATCGGTTCCCTTTTTATCTGAATTGATGAAGAGGATCGAAATGGATATTGAAATAGATTTTATGGATGTATCAAGTTATGATGGCACCGAATCGATCGGTGACATCAAGATCAATAAGGATCTGAACACTTCCGTAAAAGGTGTCGATATTATCTTGGTAGAAGATATCGTTGATACCGGAAGAACCTTGAGCACGGTTAAGACCATGCTGCAAAACAAAGGCGCAAAAAGCGTTAAGATCGTAACCTTGTTGGATAAGCCATCGCGCAGGATCATCGATATCAAAGCAGATTATATTGGCTTTGAGGTTGAAAATGAATTTGTGGTTGGCTTTGGTCTGGACTTTAACCAAAAGTATCGCAATCTACCATATATAGGTGTATTAAAAGAAGAATGTTACAAATAAAGGAGAGAATTAATTAATGCCAAGAAAGAATAAAATTATTAATTTCTTGCCTTATGTCATCTTAGCAATTGCGTTGTATAGCTTGATGTTCTCAGGTACAGGTTCGTCATCGACGAGCGTTACCTATGATGAATTCATGAATACGATCGAAACAGAAAATATTGAGGAAGCAGTTATCTCTGTAGATTACAATGTTATCAGTGTCAAAGCAAGCTATGAAAGTGATCAAGGACGAGAAATTATCGTAGCCAGTAAGATCCCTGGTACACAGATCGATGAGATCACGGATATCTTAAATGCTGATAACGCTAAGATCCAGATCGTTGATGCGAATGAATCAAATATCTGGCTGGATCTGCTGAGCACTATGTTGCCAATCGTCGTATTTGGTGCCTTTGCCGTGTATCTTTTGTCAAAGATGAATGGTGGTTCTAATGCCAAAGCTTTTGAATTTTCAAAATCAAAGGCGCGTTTGGAAGCTAATATCAAAGTTAAATTTGATGATGTAGCTGGATGTGATGAAGAAAAAGAAGAGATGAAGGAAATCATCGATTATTTAAAATATCCCAAGAAATTTGAAAAGATGGGAGCACGTATTCCTAAAGGTATCTTATTGGTAGGTCCTCCAGGAACAGGTAAGACCTTATTGGCTAAGGCTGTTGCTGGTGAAGCTGATGTTCCTTTCTATAGCATCTCTGGTTCGGATTTCGTAGAAATGTTCGTTGGTGTTGGTGCTAGCCGTGTGCGTAGCATGTTTGAAAATGCCAAGAAAACAGCTCCTTGTATGATCTTCATCGATGAGATCGATGCCGTAGGCCGTCAACGTGGCGCTGGTATCGGAGGCGGACATGATGAGCGTGAGCAGACCTTGAACCAATTATTGGTTGAGATGGATGGTATCAATGATAATTCTGGAATCGTCATCATTGCGGCTACCAACCGTCCGGATGTCTTAGATCCTGCGCTGTTGCGCCCAGGCCGTTTTGACCGTCAGATCACGGTAGCTTTGCCTGATCGTAATGGACGCCGCGCTATCTTGGAAGTACATGCGCGCAATAAGCATTTGTCTAGTGAGATCGATCTGGACGCTTTGGCTAAGCGTACACCAGGTTTCTCAGGAGCAGATCTGGAAAATGTCTTGAATGAAGCTAGTATCCTAGCAGTTCGTGAAGACAGCAATGTCATTACGATGAAGCACTTGGATGAAGCGATCGATCGTGTCATGATGGGACCAGCTAAAAAGAGCCGTACCTATGATGAAAAAACGAAAAAATTGGTTGCATATCATGAGTCTGGTCATGCGATCATCGGTTTATATTTAGATGATGCGACCGTTGTTCAAAAGGTAACGATCATTCCGCGTGGACAAGCGGGCGGATATAACTTGATGACGCCAAAAGATGAAAAGATGATGAATACCAAAAAAGATCTATTGGCTACCATAACTTCATATCTGGGTGGTCGCAGTGCCGAAGAATTATTCTTTGACGATATTACGACCGGTGCGGTAAATGACATCGAACGCGCAACTAACCTTGCTAGAGATATGGTTACCTTGTATGGTATGAGTACTTTAGGACCGGTCAAATATGATGGCGGCAATGGCAATGTCTTCTTAGGCCGTGATTATAACGCTCCAAGCAATGTTAGCGGTCAGGTTGCCTTTGAGATCGATCAGGAAGTTCGTAAAATCATCGATGAATGTCATGCTAAGGCAAGATCGATAATCAAAGAACATAAGAATGAATTAGTAAAGATCGCTGAAGCTTTGATGGAATATGAAACATTGACATCTGAACAGATCGAAAGATTGATCAATGGTGAAAGCATCAATGAAGCAGTTAATAACAGCGATGATGAAAATAATGAAGTTGAAGTAGAAACAGATCAACTATAAAATAAAGCTACGGCAAAAGCAGAGAGAGTGTAAAATGAACTGTGTAAGTTAAGAGTGCGCACAACTTAACTTGTCACAGTTTTTTCTTTTAGAAGATATGATAAAATTGGGAGGTAAAAAG